>NZ_CAWPRX010000042.1:0-19501 GCF_963890365.1 Tychonema sp. LEGE 07196
CTGTACCTGCTGGAATGGAACCAGGTTCACCATTTGGCAGTTCAATTCAAAGCTTGGTTACGTATTTGCGCTACACTCATGCGATCAGTTACGAACGGCTGTCGGGAATCTTAGGAGAAGTTTTTGGACTCAAGATTTCCGAAGGAGCAATTGCCAACCTTTTAAGTACAGTCAAAACCAGTTTAGATGACCAGGTAAATCAGATACTACAACGATTGCGACAGGCAAAATTAATTTGTTCGGATGAAACCAGCGCCAGAGTAAACGGACAAAACCAATGGGAGTGGGTGTTTCAGAACCAAGATATTTGCCTGCATGTCATCCGTCCGAGTCGAGGGGCTGGAGTAATTAGCGAAGTTAGGAGGGGAACATCGTCCGCAAGTGTGGGTATCAGACCTATTTAGCGCTCAAAAAAATCACCCAGCAACACAATGGCAAGTGTGTGAGTGCCCATCAACTGCGGGATTGCCAATATGCCATTGATGCAGGAGACAAGATTTTTGCCCCAGCAATGAAGAGGTTATTATTAAGGGCTTTTGTCATCCATCGACGACGCGACAGGATGGATGAGACTAAGCTGGAGAAATATCGCAGCAATTTACGAGAAAGATTAACCAGAATTTTGAGTTTAGCCCCACATCAGCCGGATGGTGTCCGGTTACGAAAACGCTATGGCGGGCTGATGGATAATTTGTTCTTATTTCTGGAAGATGTGACAATTCCACCTACAAATAATTCGAGCGAACAAGCGATTCGGATGAGCGTGATATTTCGCCGTGTGACTAATTGTTTTCGTTCAGAATGGGGGCGAGATTTATTGGCGGCGGTTCGTTCAGTTGTGAATACTGGTAAAAGGCAGGGCTTAACTGCTTATCAAGCTATTCAACAAGCCCTTTCTATTCATGGCTCTCTTTTTTACCCTAGTTGAGCAATTACGATTCTTCTTTGTAGTATTGGTAATTAACTATTCGGCAGCGATGGGTCTCTAAATAATTGCAAAACGTTTTAAATGCTTGACCTTTAAAGTCTTTAAATAAATTTATAACTTCATCAACTTTGCCTTGCCACAACATAGTTTCTGCTAATTTTAATCGTTTTATTGAACCCCCTACCTTGTAGAGATTTTCTTTCAGATGATACCAATCTAAGATTTCTTGTCTTTGTTCATTGTCTCCAATTTCTTTAAATATGTTCCAAATTCCAGCATGACCATCTCCTAAACAATACATAGGGTGTAGTAATTTTTGGGTATTAGTCCAATCAATTAAATCTTGATTATTTTGAAAAAATGCTCCCGAATAAACATTATCTAAACATACGGCTTTGTAGTCTTTCCAGTAACAGCTCTCGCCCTTGGTTTCGTTGCGTAGTCTAACTTTACCGCCATCTAATGTAATTTCTTTGACTCCTTGTTTAGATGTAGGCAATTCAAATTCTTGTCTCTTGACTAATCTTTGTAATGTACTGTGAGAAATTTTGATTCCCGTAAATTTCTCCAAATCTTTTTCTGCCATTTGATAAGATTCATTGGCACTTATTAAAAGACAACAATTTTCCATGAGTGGACTAAATTGACTGTAAGCTTTTAAGTCAAAATATTTTGCCTGATTATCTGTAATGTCGAGCGAGCCGATTATTGATTTTATTTTTCGGGGTTTTCCTGTTTGAATTCCTGATACTGCTGAAAAAAAAAGCTACCTAGTTCTGGACCAACTTCTGATAATATTTTATGGCGCAGGGATTTTTCTATACTTTCAAAACTTTTTAACTCGGTTGGATCTGTATTTCTGTAAAAAATTTCTGCTACCGCTTTTAAGTGGGCTTTTAGCTGTTGTTGGTCTGAGGGTGTCATTTTCTTTACCTCATTTTTATTTAACGATTTTACTAGCTTTTTCATTTTAACCCTTTTTTGACATATTCGCAAAAGTGAGATGCACCCGATCGCATCCGTGCGACAACTCGTATTAAACGAACTCAATACCATCCAAAATCTGTGTACAATTTCCCCGGCCTGCGGAGCTTTCTACTTTTTCTTGAAAGTTGACACCGAACTCGATACAATGGAATTAGTAGAACAATTAATTCGCGAATATCGCGTAGCAGTGCTTCCCGGTACAACCTTCGGCATGGATAGCGGCTGCTATTTGCGCGTTGCTTACGGTGCTCTGGAAACTGAAACAGCGGCGGCTGGAATTAGCAGGTTTGTCAAAGGTTGAAAGGCAATTTTAAACAAGTAAAATAGGATCTAAAAAATGGTTGCAACTAATTTAATAACAGATAAAAATAGGGAAATTTTACCCGCTGCTAAGCTTAAAGACTTGCGCGAGTTGATGGCAAGTTACGACTTAGATTGCTATTTAATTCCAGCGGTTGACGAACATTTAAATTTATCAGTTCCAGCAGCCAAGCAGCGGCGAGCTTGGATTTCCGGTTTTACTGGTTCTGCCGGCGATTTGTTGGTTGGTAAAGATGCTGCTTGGTTGTTTGTGGATTCCCGCTATTACGAACAAGCAGAATTGCAAGTGGATGCTGCACTGATTCAAATATCGAAACTCGGCTTAGAAGGAAATTTAAGTTTAATTGAAACCTTAGAAAAAATCGCGGTAGAATCTGCCCAAAAGTCAACTAAAATTAGATTTGGTTTTGACCCGTTTACGGTGGCGACAGAGCAATATCAAAACTGGGTGAAAAAATTTGCAACTGCTGGAATTGAACTCGTAGCGATATCGGAGAATTTAGCAGACAAAGTTCGACAAACTACAGAATTTTTACCCGCAATTGACGAATCTCCGATATTTAGTTTACCAGTATCTCTGACGGGAGAAACCGCTGCTCAAAAGTTAGTCCGAGTCAGGGAAGTGATGCAAACTGCAAACATCGACGTGCTACCGATTAGCAACCTGAATCAAATAGCGTGGCTGTTCAATCTCCGAGGTTCGGATATTCCCCACATTCCGATTTTTATATCCTATGCGATTGTCACTGCAGATGCTGCGTTTTTGTTTACCAATCTCGATCGAGTTTCACCAGAAATTAAAAAAGAATTGTCGGCGGCTGTAACTTTGCTTCCCTATGCAGACTATCCGTCAATCTTAGAATCTTGCGTCAATTTGGTGAATAAAGTTCGGGTGCTATTAGACTCGAAACACAGCACAGCAGGCACGTATAAGTTGATTTTAGGTCAACAAAAAGCTGAAAATAAGATTGAAATAGTTTTTGCTCCGAATCCGGTGGAAGGGATGAAAGCTCGGAAAAATCCTGTGGAAATCGAGCAGATGAAATCGGCTAATTTTAAGGCAAGTCGAGCGAAAGTTCTTACTTTAATGTGGTTGACAAAACAGCTAGAAAGTGGTAAGGTTTTGACTGAGTTTGATGTGAAAGAAAGCATCGAAAGTTTTTATCAGCAAGAAACGGATTTTCAGACTTTAACGTTTAGAACGATCGCCGGTGCGGGTGCAAATAGCTCGATCGTACATTACGGAACCCCAAGCCCCGAAATCACATTAAAACCCGGAGAATTGCTGCTGCTGGACTCAGGGGCGCAGTATTTAGCAGGAACAACCGACGATACGAGAACCATGATTGTCGGGGAACCGACGGCGCTGCAAATCGAACACTACACAACCGTCTTAATCGCGCATATCAACTGTGCGTTGCAGCAATTTCCCAAAGGTACAACCGGATCGCAATTAGATGCGATCGCCCGTGCGGTATTATGGCAACAACAGCTAGACTACGGACACGGCACCGGGCACGGAGTCGGCGCATTTTTAGCAGGTCACGAAGGCCCCAACGGTATCAGCAAATTTGTCCAATATCCCCTAGAAGCGGGAATGGTAACAAGTATCGAACCGGGATATTACGAACCGGGATGGGGCGGAATTCGCCTCGAAAATCTCTATGTTGTCAGGGAAATGCCGTCAAAAAACGCTACGGTTTGGTACGGATTTGAACCGCTGACGTATATTCCGTTTGAAAGGAAATTGATTGATGTCGATCGGCTGTCAAAGACTCAACTACAATGGTTGAATAATTATCACGCCTCCGTAATCGAGAAACTCTCACCCGTACTTGATGCAGCAACAATCGCCTGGTTGAAAAAAGCCTGTGCTGCGTTAGGTAAAATTCAATAGGTTCAGTTAAGCCAGATCCCCCTTAAAAAGGGCGGGAAAAGATCTGCATCAAAGTCAACCCCTACTCCCCTTTTTCAGGATAATTTAGGGGGATTTCCGAGCAACAAATAGTCCTATCCCCAGCCTATTGGGTTATAAATCCACCTTAAGCAAACGTCTTTTCAATCCATAGCGACTGCTATATTTATTATGCAGTTGTTGAAGCCGTGTTAAAAACTTAATTTGCTGCTTTTGATAATCCGCCAAATCTCGCAGTTTTAAAAGTAACGGCACTACTTGGTCGTAAGAGTTAGAAGTTCCTTTTTGAATAAGAGCGTCTATCTCTTCCCAAGCAGCCGTTTCTCGCTTAGCCAAAGCTTCTAAATCTCTGATTCGTGCAGCGTTAGCTTCCTGTTCTATTCTGTATTCTTCCTTTTTTTCTTCCTTTTTTGCGCTTGCTAAAAGCTGACGAATTGTTCGTTTGCCAGGATTTTCCTCTTGCCTAACTTCTATCATTCCTGATAATTTCTTACCCAATTCAATAGAGAGATTAGATTCTCCTTTGAGTAACCGCAGCAAAAAAGTATCGACTTCAGAACGCTCGAGTTTTTTGATAGCTTCTTTGATGCTACTTTCGGGAATTGAAGGTTTAGTAACACTCGCACTGATTGCAGCTTTCAGTAGATGCTCATCCACTTCAAAAATATCGATAAAAGCCTGTAACGATGAAGATAACTTACCGAAATTAGGAGGAACAGGTGGCTCTAGTCCTTCTCGATCATCATTTTCATCATCATTTTCATCATCATCATCTCGCTCATCTTCATCTTCGTCGTCGAATTCATCAAGATAGGTAATCCCTTTCAGCCAAGCCAAATAAAGTAAACGATAATCTCCCTGCAAAATTTCCTGGCGCAAACCTATCAAAGAGGATAAACTTCCTTCTCCCTCTATCCACCCATCAAAACCTTCTTCCTCGTTAATAGAAATCTCTAAAATGACAAAATTATTAATTTCCGAAACCTCAACTATATCTTCAATGCAATATTGCCGCATCAGTTCGAGATCAATCAAACCTTTAGGAAAACGAAACATTAGCTGTAACGATCCCCAATTAGCTATGTAAAACATAGCATCGAAATATTTGATTAATAATTGTTTTTCTTGACCCGGTAAGTCTCCATAGTTATAAACAAAAATAGCTCTACTAGAGCTGATTTGCGCGCGACTAGAGAGTTGGCTGAGTGCTTCTTGTTCCGATTGAGTCAAACGTCGATCGACGCTTTGAAACTCGTAATATTGATATTCGCTCATTTTGGGTTATTGCAAGTACATAGAAGATATCTTAAAGGCTTCTTCAGGTGTACCGTAGAAACTGCCATTTCTGAACATACAAGGCTCGTATTTTTCACTGCTATAGGCGTAAAACCCCAGACTCCAAGCTTCTTCATCACTAAAGTAACGCAGCCGACACAGGTGAAGGGGGGTATTTCGCCTTCGTTCTAAATATTCTTCACGAGATATGCCAAGCTCTTTGCTCGGAAAATCTACGGGGACATCAGGTTCTGTATAGGCATCAATGTAACAAAACTGACTGCGAAAGCGGATGCCTAGGCGAGTGTACTTACCAGCGTAGTTAGCAGCAGCATAATCTAGAATACGCTGCTTCACCCGTTCTTGAACTGCCGGAGGGATTTTAACTCCGCCTGAATGTGGATCTTTTACCCAAGGGGACATTTCGCTGCTCCGCTACAGTGCTGACAAATTTAGTTTAGAATAGCTTGCTCACCTTAGCTGCTAACATTTAATCAAACTTGATAATCAGAGGCTCAAGTTGGCGATCGGCAGATTCAATCTAGCTCTAGATATTTCTATTTTTAGACAAAAGATTACGTTAACAATCAAAATTGCTGAGGCGGGTGACAAGCGTATGAAGAGACGATCGCCCACGATGCAAAAAAAATAAAGGCTAGAATTTTTATCTAGCCTTTATTTCATTAAATAAGCTGGTGACAAGACTCGAACTTGCGACAGGCTGATTACAAATCAGCTACTCTACCAACTGAGTTACACCAGCAGTGAAAATTAATATAGCAAACTTATAGTCATTAGCGCAACCCCCCCAGCCAACTTTTTTTTCAAATTCGCCCAAAACCCCTGCCCGCAAGGACAAAACCGAAATTATCGTCTTTTGAGCGCACCCACACCTCAGAAACCGGGTTTCTTCCGATATTTCTCGTTACTCAACCCTATTTGTCCCAGAAACCCGGTTTCTCGCCCCGGTAGGTAAATGTTGTTGAACTTCTCGCCGCGACAGGGCGGACTCCCAGCCACAGCAGATCGTCTAAACTACTGACTAATGACTAATGACGGCAGGAGGGCGGGCACGGGGGCACCGCCCCTACTGACTAATGACTAATGACTATTGACTAATCGCAGCGCCAAATCTTAATTGTCTCATCCGCGCTGCCGCTGGCGAGCAAATTGCCCGAAGGTGCGATCGCCACCGAGTATACAGTACCCGAATGTCCCTTAAGAGTGCTCAATAGCTCCCCCGTATGCAAATTCCAAAGATTAATCGTATTATCATCGCAGCCACTAGCCAAAGTCAAACCGTCCCGACTGATAGCAACCGAATCGCCCCTACTCACATAATTTTGCAAAATATGTAGCGCCTCATTCATCCCTAAATTCGCTACACCCTTTCCCCTCGCAGAATGAGAATTGAAAATCCGCAACAAACTGCCCGTATGCAAATTCCGCAGCTTAATTGTATAATCATTGGTGACGCTAGCGAGAATTTGACCGTCCGGCGCGATCGCCACAGAATTCACCCCCACATTCACCCCCGAAAGAGTCCGCAACAACTTACCGCTTTCCACATCCCAAACCTTGCTCGTCGCATCCGAACTACCGCTCGCCAATATCTTACCATCCGGGCTAAAAACCACCGCATTCACATTGTTAGAATGACCCCTCAAAGTCCGCAGCAACTCACCAGTCCGCAAATTCCAAAGCTTAATCGTATTATCTGCCCCGCCGCAGCTAGCAATTATCTGCCCCTTCGGGTTAATCGCCACCGAATTCACTTCCATAGAATGTCCCGGAAAAGTACACAGCAAATCGCCGTTGTACAAATTCCAAAACTTAATTGTTTCATCCGAACTGCCGCTAACCAACATTTTTCCGTCATAGCTAATAGCAACGGAATTTACGCGATCGGAATGTCCCGTCAAAGTGCCAATTAATTCCCCTTTTTCTAAATTCCAAATCTTAATAGTTTTATCCCAACTACCGCTAGCCAGAATTTTACTATCAGGACTAATCGCCAGAGAATTCACAAACGATGAATGTCCCGGCAACGTATATACGCACCGCCATTTCAGATTTTTTAATTGATGAGCTAATTCCTTCGCTCGTTTAGATGCCTCCTCAGTTTCCTCTCTGTGCTTGAGTTCCCGATCCTCCAAACGCTTCCTTTCTGCCCTAGCTTTCGCCTCTCGCAGCGCCAACCGCCGCATCTCTCCTTTATAGACTATTCGCTGCTGTTCCTGAATTTCTTTAAGAGTTTCAATATACGGTTGAGCCCAATCTTTAGAAAACCATTCTTGAGTAAATTCCGCCTCTAATTTGAATAGCTGAGGTTCGTGGGTAAAATCAATATTTAAATAATACAAATCCGCTAAAAAAGCCGCTAATAACTTGTGAATTGTTACAATTATTTGCCGAATAATCCGCAGGCTCACCTTTTCATCTTTGCCCTCAGATTCCAACTGCTGATAAACCTCTTCCCAATTCCAAGGCTGCATCGCCACTAGAGAAACGCTCTGATTGATGATTCCCCAAAAACCAAGATGAAAATTGACTTCATAATCGCTGATATCGCTGTACAATATAGCTGTAGGCACGGGAGACAAAACAGTCTGCAACCGCTCCACATCAATATCAGAAATCGCCTTTTTAAAATAGTCTCCGTAAAATTGAACCGGACAAGATTCTCCGTGCTGGGGGTAGTGCTGGTTCAAAAAAGATCTCAACTTAGCCGGTAGCTCGATATTTAGATTGTGACGAAAGGAATCCGGGCAATCTTGGCTAATTTTTGCAGGAGCAACCAACAGCAGCAATCGGTGCTGTTGCTGCTGCAAAATTTGTTCGGTTTCCTGTCTGCTCAAATTAGAAAACCAGTTGTCTTTGTCCCAAATAGTTTGAATTTCGCTCAGCTTAACTCGAATTGCTTCTGATTGAAACTCCCGCATTAACTCGCGGCAAAGCCGGCTAATGGCCCGCTTATCTCTCAATTCTTGTGCCTTAACTCGATTGGCGCGTTCTTCCTTTACCCATTCTTCTTCTATGCTGGCGATCGCGATTAATTCTTGTTCGCGGCTGTGCTGTCGCTGCAAATATTTCACTTGTGCTTTAATCCAGCGGGGGTCTTTTTTGATTTGCTGGTTCAAAGCCGAAGAAGCAGCCGAAGGCTCAATTTCTGCATAGCGTTCGTTAACAGCGCTTGCTCCCAATCTTTCTCCCAATTCGCTAGCTACAGGCTTCAACAGTTCAATTATCGTGTCTGAGAGGGGGCGGGGTAAGGACATATCAGTCAAAACTTTTTTAACTCAAGGGCGATCGCGCGAGTGAAGCATATTCGCCAAGGCTGGACTCTTACCGCGATCGCGCTTATTTGGGAGAGCAGCCAGCGCATCCGTAAGGCGTATCGTGCAGGCTTAGCACCTTGACTCAATCATGGTATTTATACGGTTTACATTTTACCGCGAATCTGAGTCAAAACCACCGAGCGTAAGACTTGAGGATAGTCGATCGACCCCGAATTCCCCCAATTCATTTTTTTTGTTGCTATTTTTACTTGCGCCTGTTTATAATCGTACTTCACAAACATAATTACGGTATTCCGACCCAAAAACCGTAGTTTTCCTAGAGGAACCAATATAATGAGCCAGCGGCAACACCTAACTCAACAATTTCACCGATCGCCACAGCCACCAGCAGCCAAAAATCGATCGTTGACTTCACTCAAAAGATTCCTGTCCCTATTTTTAGTCGGAATAACTTTAAGTCTGGCCGTTGTATCCTGCCAGCAGGGAACCCCCAGCAACCCCGCAGCCACTCCCGGCGGTGCTAACCCAGCAGCCAACAAAGGCAACATAGAACTAACCCTCGTTTCCTTCGCCGTCACCAAAGCCGCCCACGAAGCGATAATTCCCAAATTTGTAGAACAGTGGCAAAAAGAAAAAGGGCAAACCGTCAGCTTCAACCAAAGCTACGGCGGTTCCGGTTCCCAAACCCGAGCCGTAATTGACGGATTAGAAGCCGACATCGTGCACCTAGCCCTCGCCCTCGACACCACCAAAATCGAAAAAGCCGGACTCATTGCGCCCGGGTGGGAAAAAGAAGCGCCCAACGAAGGCATCGTCAGCAAATCCGTAGCAGCCATTGTCACCCGCGAAGGCAATCCCAAAAACATCAAAAATTGGGAAGACTTAGCCAAAGACGGAGTGAAATTGATTACCGCCGATCCCAAAACATCAGGCGTGGCTCGCTGGAATTTCCTAGCACTTTGGGGCTCAGTTGTCAAAACCGGAGGCGATGACACCAAAGCATTAGATTTTACGAGCAAAGTCTACAAAAACGTTCCCATCCTGACCAAAGATGCCCGCGAAGCCACCGACGTATTTTTCAAACAAGGCCAAGGTGACGCCTTAATTAACTACGAAAACGAGATTATTCTGGCATCTCAGAAAGGCGAAAAACCGACTTATACTATTCCCGACGTGAATGTGTCGATCGACAATCCGATCGCCATCGTGGATAAAAACGTGGACAAACACGGCACCCGCGAAGTCGCCGAAGCATTTGTCAAGTATCTGTACACCCCAGAAGCCCAGCGAGAATTTGCTAAAGCAGGTTTTCGGCCCATAGATGCCACGGTAGCCAAAGAACCCGAATTTGCCCAAAAATATCCCCCCGTCAAAACCCTATTTACAGCTCAAGACTTAGGAGGTTGGGGAGAAATTCAGAAGCAATTCTTTGATGACGGAGCAGCTTTTGACAAAATCCAAGGTTCAATTAAACGCTAAGCAAATCAGAATTTACTCGTTCCCAGGCTCTGCCTGGAAACGCATATGCGGAGGCTCTGCCTCCCTGTAAAGCTTTCCGATCTTCCTCACTTGCTGTTTCGTCAAAAAGCAAGGCAGAGCCTTGACATCGGCATTCCCAGGCTCTGTCTGGAAGCAAGTAAATAAGCGTTCATCTGCGGTTAAAAATTACCCTATGACAGTATCATCTCCAGCAAACAACCCTCAATCTGCGATCGCCAACATCAAAAGAGCGATCGGCAAAATCACCCTACCTTGGGGAATCACCCTAGGCTACCTCAGCCTCATGCTATTTTTGCCAGTCACAGCCATGCTGGTAAAAGCCAGCACAGCAAACCCCAGTGAATTTTGGAAAATTGCCACAAGCCCGATCGCCCTTTCCGCCTACAATGTCACGTTTTTTACCGCATTAATTGCCGCATTAATTAACGGAGTATTCGGCACATTAATTGCCTGGGTATTAGTCCGCTACGACTTTCCCTTAAAACGGATTGTCGATGCAGCAGTAGATTTACCCTTTGCATTGCCGACATCAGTCGCAGGTTTAACCCTCGCCACAGTTTACAGCGATAACGGCTGGATCGGCGGGCTGTTTGCACCGTTAGGAATCAAGATTTCATTCACTCGCTTAGGCGTAGGCGTAGCAATGATATTTATTTCCTTACCATTCATCGTGCGGACTGTACAGCCAGTTTTAAACGAAATGGAAAAAGACATCGAAGAAGCAGCTTGGTGCTTGGGTGCTTCTCAATTTCAAACCTTCTGGCGAGTAGTTTTACCGCCACTATTTCCCTCAATTTTAACCGGAGTTGCCCTCGGATTTTCGCGAGCGGTGGGCGAGTACGGTTCTACTGTAATAGTAGCTTCTAATATACCGTTTAAAGATTTAATCGCCCCGGTCTTAATTTTCCAGCGATTAGAGCAGTACGACTATGCAGGAGCCACGGTGATTGGCACTTTCATGTTAGGTATTTCCCTGACAATGTTATTCGCTATAAATTTCTTACAATCATGGAGAAGACGCTATGACGGCTAATCTAAATTTATCGAAAGAGTACAATTTTCCACCAGGTGGTTCAGCTCGAAAAAACGAAAAAACTTGGGTAAAACCAACTTTGATCGGAATTGCGATCGTCTATCTTGGTCTCATCTTATTTATTCCAGCTCTCAACGTTTTTTACCAAGCTTTCAAAAAGGGAGTAGATCCGTTTTTGAGCAACTTAACCTCACCCGATTTTCTGTCAGCAGCACAACTTACCCTGCTGATTACTCTGATTGTTGTACCTGTAAATACGGTATTCGGTTTGTGTGCAGCTTGGGTTATCGGCCGCAACAAATTTCCGGGACGCACACTTTTAATCAGCATTTTAGACGTACCATTTGCCGTATCTCCCGTAGTAGCAGGTTTAATGATTGTACTGCTTTACGGTCGCTTGGGATGGTTCGGCCCGTGGCTGGAGAGTGCCGGAATTAAGGTTATCTTTGCTTTCCCCGGAATGGTACTAGCAACTGCTTTTGTCACTTTACCTTTTGTCGCCCGCGAAGTAATTCCTGTTTTGGAAGAAGTGGGAACAGATCAAGAAGAAGCGGCGAAAACGTTAGGAGCAAATGATTGGCAAATTTTCTGGAATGTCACGCTACCGAATATTCGTTGGGGCTTGCTTTACGGAGTAATTTTGACCAATGCTAGAGCGATGGGAGAATTTGGAGCCGTCTCTGTGGTGTCGGGAAATATTGCTAAAAAAACCCAAACTTTGCCTTTATTTGTAGAGGATGCTTACAAGCAATATGCGACGCAATCGGCTTTTTCGGCGGCGGTAGTTCTCGGATTGTTAGCAGTTGTTACTCTCGTGCTTCAGGAAATTTTGGAAAAGAAAACTAGCATTAAGGAGGTTGATTAATCAAATATAATGATGTATTTTGGCGATCGCAAACCAATCGCAAATTTCAGTAAATGTAGGGCGCACACTACGCACCTTATCTCGGAAATAAACATTAGGAGTCTCAAATGTTAAACCAGAACAATAGCCAAGTTGAATTTGAATCGACCGACAATTTTCACAAAACCAAAGAATCAGATATCCCCCACGCTGATTCACGAGACACCAGATTAACTCAAACCCGCATTCGGATTCGTGTTCCTAAAGAATATCATCAGGAACCTGTTATTTCTAACCTGATTTCGCAATACGGTTTGACGGTTAATTTTAATGCGGCTTTGTTGGGTGTCAAAACTTCGGATGACGGTTGGTTTGATTTGGAACTTAACGGTACAAGTCAACAGATTGAAAGTGCTCTGTTTTACCTCAACGATTTAGATGTGGAAATATGGAGCAATTCCAATCATCCCGATGAAGAAACTTGGTAAAGGTTTGTAGTGAGGACTTGAGTCCTATTAAAATTAGAACTGTGGGTTCTCACTACAAACCAATTTTATCGCTTTTGTTCGATCGCGCATCCATATCTTTCAGCGGCAGAAAAATCATCGTAACATCACTTTACAGCTAATCACCGTGACTGATGAATCTTGACTAACAAACAAATATCGCCCTCAGTTAATTATTAGATTGACAATTTTTATAAAATTTGGTATATTTTCTATCTTTGGAAAATCCAAAAATAGCACGCCGCTCTTTTCAAAGATTTTTGTAACAGCCGGAACAATATCCCCCTTTAAAACTTCTAAACAATCAAACTAAGTCATTTTATGCTGGTAAAGCATAAAAAAAAGTTTTTGTCAATATCTATTTGATTGACAAAAAATAAGGGCTATCTTGTTAGTTGGCGCAGTCCCCGTAGAGGCGGGCTTCGCTAACGATAAACACCAGCGCCGGAAAAAGCTCGATCGCTAGTGTGCGGGGTTTGTGATATGAATTTGATGTGTGCGTGTACCAGAGGAATTTAAGCGTGGAATTTTATAAAGAACCGAAACACCAGATAGTTTTTGCAGATTCACAAGTTACAGATTGGGCAAGTTTAACAGAAACTGTAAATTCAGATACAGAAGTTATTATTCTCAAGGGCGATCGCGACGGCATCGAGCAAATCGCTGAAACACTCAAACAGCGGCAAAACATTGCAGCCGTCCACATTTTGTCTCACGGCGCAGCAGCCAGCTTGCAACTGGGAACCACAGAACTCAATCTCAGCAATATTGAAAACTACCGCAATTATTTAGAAACATGGTTTGCTTTACCAGCGGCCTCGGCAAACTCGAACTATTCAACTACAGCTAAACCCGAAATTCTGCTTTACGGTTGCAACGTTGCCGCCACAGAAGTCGGTGTGGCCTTCGTAGAAAGGCTGAGCCAGCTAACCGGGGCGGAAGTTGCGGCTTCGGATAATTTGACCGGTAGCGCCGCCCTCGGTGGAGACTGGGAACTCGAAGTCACTACGGGGAAGATCGAGACGGCATTGGCATTTTCCCAAGAAGCCAGAGAAGCTTATAGCGGGGTACTTGCTGACTTAAACCAGAGTGCTGGCGACTTTGGCGCACTGCAAAATGCCATCAATGTTGCCAACATCAATGCTGGGATTGACACAATTACCCTGACTGCGGATATCACCCTCGCGGGGCTGCTGCCAAAAATTAGTGACAACACCAATATCATTGGCGGAGGTTTTGCCATCAGGGGCGGTAGTAATTTCCGCGCCTTCGTAGTTGATAGCGGTGCAAACCCAGTCAACATCTCCAACCTCACCATTGATTCTGCAAGAGCATTAGGTGGCAACGCACCAGTTGGTGGTGGTGGCGGCGCTGGCGGTTTAGGCGGCGCACTTTTTATCAATACTGGCAGTGTAATTGTTGACAGAGTGACTTTCTCTAACAACCAGGCGATCGGCGGTAACGGTACTCTTGGCAGCGGTGGCGTTGGTGGCAACAGCGACTTAAACACTGGTGTTGCTGGTGGCACTCCTGGTGCGGCCGGGATCGGTGGTGTTGGTGGTGTTCCTAATGGCGTTGGCGGCACTGGTGGCACCGCTGGAAATGGTAGCCCTGGCTTCCCTGGTGGCACTGGTGGCGTTGGTGGCATTGGTGGTACTGGTGGAGCCACCGCCGGTAGTGGTGGGCCTGGCAGTCCTGGTGGGATTGGCGGTGCCGGAATCTTCGGCGGCGGTGGTGGTGGCGGTGGTGCTGGCGGTGCTGGCGGTGCTGCTGCTGGTGCTCCTGGTGTTGCTGGTGCTCCTGGCGTGGGCGGTGCTGGTGGTGCTGGCGGTGTTGGCGGCGGTGGCGGTGCTGGCGGTGCTGGTAGCACTGGTGGTGTTGGCGGTGCTGGTGGCTTGGGCGGTGGCGGTGGTGCTGGTAGCACTGGTGGTGCTGGCGGTGTTGGCGGCGGTGCTGGTAGCACTACCGCAGGTGGTGGCGGTGCTGGTTTGGGTGGTGCGATTTTTGTCGGTGGCGGCAGCTTGACCTTGACCAACAGCACCTTGTATAGCAATACAGTCAGGGGTGGAAATGCTGGTGATGCTACCGCAGGTGCGGGTACAGCTGCAGGCGGTGCAATTTTCGTTAACTTAGGTGCAGCAGCTACGCTGACTAACAACACGATCGCCTATAACTCTGCTACAGCGGCTACTGTTGGCGCACCGGCTAGTCTGATTGCTAGATCCGGAGGAATTGACAACGGTGGTACTGTCACGGTCAAGAATACGATCGTCGCTGGCAACACTGCTGCTACCAACACCGATGTTACAGGAGCATTCACAGGGAACAACAACCTGATTGGAGTTATCACCGGGAGTACAGGTTTTGCGGCTACTGAGCAATTAGCAGTTCCTATCGCAAATGTATTAGCACCAGCCGCCGCTGCCGGACTCAACGGCGCAACAGCAGGGCCTTTGACCCTTGCCCTAGTGGACAATAGCCCTGTAACTACCAGCAGCAACCCTGCCATTGGTGGAGGCGACCCAACCATAACGGCCGTGGGCGCTACTGCTTTCGACCAACGCGGCACTGGTTTCCCTCGCAAAATTGACAATACTCTCGTTGCAAAACCCTATATTGACATTGGTGCTTACGAGTACGGGCCAGTTGTTCAGGGTCAGAAATTCAACGATCTCAACGGCGACGGCGTTAAAGCTGCGACAGATCCAGGTTTAGGTGGATGGACTATTACCGCAGGAACTAAGACTGCTGTTAGCTCTGCGGTTGCTGCAACTTTGGGTCAATACACCCTCACCGATACTAAGGCAAATACTGCGATCGCAGAAACACCACAAGCCACTTGGACGCAAACTTCCCCTACCACTGTGCCTACCATTGGTACTACGGATCTCTTTGGTACCACCGCCGTCAACTTCGGCAACTTCCAGGACATGACCATCAGTGGTCTGAAATTTAATGACCTCAACGGCAACGGTACTCAAGATGCAGGGGATGCGGCAGTAGCTGGGGTTACGCTTAATTTAACCAATTCCGTCACAGGGGCTGCGATCGGAACACCAGCCACCACAGATGCCACTGGTGCTTACACTTTCACAGGATTGAAGCCCCTTGCAGGTGGTGCTCTCTACCGTGTCCGGGAAACGGTGCCAACAGGTTCCACACAAACCACAACCGATCCTGCCGACATCCCTCTCCAAAGCGGCGCAGCGATAACTAATGCTACCGTTCCGGGCCTCAACTTCGGTAACTTCCAAAACATCACCGTCAGCGGCACCAAATTCACCGACCTCACAGGCAACGGCTTCTCTGCCGACGATACCCCCCTCAACGGTACTACCGTTCGCTTGTTGAAGGATACTAACAATAACAGCACTTTAGATACCGGCGACACCGAAGTCGCCAGTCAAGTTACCGGGACAGCGCCTGCGGCTGCTGGTACTTATAGCTTTACCAACGTCGGTAGCGGTCGGTACTTTGTGAGAGAAGATGTGCCGACCGGTTTCTCACAAACCGCCGGCCCGGCTTCTTATACAATTAACACCGTTAGCAACACCCCGATCGCGGGTCAAGACTTCGGCAACTTCCAGTTCGGCAAAATCAGCGGGATCAAATTTAACGACCTCAACAAAAATGGCGTGCAAGATGCGCCAGCAGAAGAACCCCTAGGAGGCTGGACAATTTACTTGGATGCCAACGACAACGGCGTGCAAGACCAAGTACCAGCAGAAACTGGTACCAACGCCACCGTTACCGATGTCACCGGTAAGTACCAGTTCACCAACTTACCAGCCGGCACTTATACAGTGCGGGAAGTTGGACAAACCGGCTGGACGCAAACTGTGCCGCCCGCCGACGCCGCCACGCCTACCCTTTCCGGGGCATTTAAGATCGCAGTCACCAGCGGCACCGACTCCCAAAACAACAATTTCGGCAACTTCAAGCCGAACACGATTAGCGGGCTCAAATTTAACGATCTCAACAACAATGGCATCCAAGATTTGCCAGCAGAAACAGGACTGCCCAACTGGCAAATATTCCTCGATACTGACGGCAAGGGCACTCTGGACACCGGGGAACCGAACACCCTCACCGATGCCACCGGCAACTACAAATTCCTCGATTTGTCAGCAGGAACCTACAAGGTGCGGGAAGTCTCGCAGCCTACTTGGACGCAAACTACCTCGAACCCGGCCGACATCACTGTCATCAGCGGTCAAGACATCGCTAATATCAACTTCGGCAATTTCCGATCGAGCACCATCAGCGGTCAAAAATTCAATGATGCCAACAACAACGGCGTTAAGGATGCCGGAGAACTGGGGCTGCAAAACTGGCAAATATTCCTCGACAGTATCAATCCCGATGGCATATTTGAACAGGGCGAACCCACTACCATCACTGATGCCCTGGGCAACTACACTCTCAAAGACATACCTGCAGGCACTTTCCAGGTAAGGGAAGTACCGCAAACCGGCTGGACGCAGACGACGCCTAACCCCGCCCCGATTACGGTGGCCGGTGGAGATGCGATCGCGGGCATTGACTTCGGCAACTTCCTGCCGGAACCGGGCACGATCCGAGGTCTGAAGTTCCGAGATAGCAACAACAATGGCATTCAGGAAGCCGGAGAACCGGGTTTACCCAATTTCCAAATTCAGTTAACTAAGGTCGTACCTCCAACCCCAGGAGCTCCTGCTGCGCCTGCTGTTACTACTACTACCGACAACAGCGGCAACTACTTGTTCGCGAACCTAACGCCGGGAACCTACAGCGTCCGGGAAGTCAACCAAACTGGTTTCACCCAAAGCACGCCCAACCCAGCCGACATCACGCTGACTTCGGGTGCTATTGTCAGCGGCATCAACTTCGGGAACTTCCCGACACCGACACCGACACCGACGCCGACTCCGACGCCTGTACCAACACCGATACCTGTACCGACACCGGCACCGGCACCTGCGCCGACACCTGTACCGACACCAGCACCAGCGCCGACACCTGTACCGACACCTGTACCGACACCAACGCCGACACCTGTACCGACACCAACGCCGACACCGGCACCGGTACCGACACCGACGCCTTCACCTGTACCGACAGATTTGGTTTGCCCTGCAGACTTCCCCAGGATTGTCACTCTCAATGAGCCCGGCGTTCCTTCTGGGGGTAATGTCATCAACGGCCCTAACGGCGACGATACGATCGTCGGTACGACCAACAGTGACTCGATCTTCGGATTGGGCGGCAACGATTTGATTTTTGGCCAACAGGGCGGCGACTACATCAATGGCAATACGGGTAACGATACTGTCTACGGTGGCATCGATAACGACACTCTCTTTGGCGGTAAAGGCTTTGACCTGATTTTTGGCGATCGCTCGAATGATACGATTTACGGCAATCGCGGCAACGACTCGCTCAGCGGCGACGAAGGCGATGACCTATTGTATGGTGGCAAAGCCGACGACGTAATGTTGGGAGGCGCTGGCGACGACGTGCTGTTTGGCGATGAGGGCAATGACACTCTCTGCGGCAACGACGGTAACAATACCTTAATTGGCGGCAACGGTGATGATTTGCTCTTTGGTGGCACCGGCGATGACTTGCTCTTTGGAGGTATTGGCAGCGATACCCTCGTCGGCGGATCTGGCCGCAATGGTTTTATCTTGGCAGACGGCGCGGGAATTGATACTATTTTCAACTTCACCGCAGGAGTTGATTCACTTGTGTTGGTGGGAGGCTTGGACTTCAATCAACTGTCAATTACCGAAAATAATGGCTCAAGCGCGATCGGGCTTGCTAACAGCGACCAGATTTTAGCTGTAGTGGCGGGCGTACTGCCGACACAGCTATCGGCGAGCAGTTTCAGCTTGCTGGTTTAGTCTGCAGTCCCCAGCACGCAGGGGTTTCAACTTAAACAGGCTCAAAGACTGAAGTTTTTGAGCCTGCTTAAGTCCACGCTTTGTGGACTTTGAGTTTGAGGTAGGAGTTGAAACCCCTGCTTTCCCTGCAGGTTTGAGGTTTAATATCCTGTGCGATCGATTAACCGCACGCAGGTTCGTAGTGCGGACTTCAGTCCGCATCTCAAAAAAGTCGCGCACCTTACCCAGACAATCGGGAGTAGGGAAACGAAATTCCGTTCCCATTCTGCGGTCAAATTTGTTCCAGATACTCCAGCAAGTCAGCCATCTCTTGCGGGCTAGGCTGAAACTGCGGCATTGGTGGAGTTCGCCCGCTGGTGACTTGGCGGATCAGCTCAAATTGGGATTTGCGCTCGGAAACTCGCTGCAAGTTGGGCCCGACTTGACTGTCTGCAACGGATATGTGACACCCGGCACAGTTCATTTGAAAGATGGCTGAACCCTGAAGCTGGTTTCCCGTCAGGGAAAGTACGCTTTTGACGTAGGGATCGGCGACTTGAAACTGACGAATTGTCAGACTCGCCAATATGATGGCAAGCAACACCGCGATCGCAAATATAGCAAGTCGCTCGATCGGGTTCTTAATTTCATTTTTGGCAAGTTGGTGATTCAAAGGAGTTCAATTTAAAAATAGTATCTACAAGAAAATTTACTTCTCATAACATAGCTTAATCCTTCCCAGCGGGGAGATCAAGCCTTGAGAAGGGTTGAAGGGCGTTTTTGCGAAAATTCATCTGTATAAGTGCTGGTAATATTAAAAACAGGTTGTTAAATCTTAACGTTAAGGAGCTCTCATGGTAGAACCGCTACTTTCAGGTATTGTTCTGGGTCTAATCTTTGTTACTCTGTCGGGGCTGTTTTTTGCTGCATATCAGCAGTACAAGCGCGGCGATCAGTTGGGTATCAACAAGTAAAAGGCGCCTATAGTGCCTCGGTGAAGCGAGGGGGAGAGGGGGCGAGTGGGAGAGTGGG
>NZ_CAWPRX010000043.1:0-19452 GCF_963890365.1 Tychonema sp. LEGE 07196
AGTTTACTGTTGCAGTAGGAGATTCGATACTCGGTAATTTCAGTCCTGGAGATAAATTAGACTTTATTTCTTTGTTGGGTTATCCAGTAGATAATTTTAGAATCACTGGGATTGATTCATTATTTGGCCCGACAGCAGAAACAGCATTTCCAATTCAATTAGCTTTTGGGGAAAGGGAAGGAAGTTTCAAGATGCGGCAAATTTCTCGGCCAATCGATGCGGAAGCTGTACCAGAACCAGGCAGTATTTTGGCAGCTAATGGAATGCTGCTTTGGTTCGCTGCGATGCGCTATATTTTGCGGAAAAAGCGACAGGCTGGATAATTTTTACAGGGCCTAATATCCAGACCGGGGCGGGTTTTTGAGATTGTCAATTATTAGCAGGTATTGTTGGCTCACGGGCCTCTACAGGAATCACTATCGAATGAACTGAAGATTCTGCGATTGCTCTCTAGTCGCGCACTGACACAAAGCTCGCAATTACACAACTATATTTCATATGAAAAATCTTTACACTTTGCTATATGCTCTCAGCCTCATTCTCATCAACCCCTGGGGAGGCAGCCGCGGCGAAATTTGGACGCAGCCTAAAGTTTTTGTTGTTCTGCTGATTGTGCTTTCAAATTTATCATTCTTATGGGAAGAAAGGAAACTTTTAACTTTTTCCCGGCAGTGGAAAGTCTGCCTGATTTTGTGGGGAGTGTTTTTGACTGTGGGAGCAATTTCTACCCTAAACAGTCCTTTCCCCGATCGTTCTTTTTGGAAGACCAAATGGGAGACGGCTGGCTGTACTGGCTGTTAATTTCTATTTTTAGCCTCACCAATAGGCTGCTGTTAAAACTGCATCCAGAATTGTTTTGCTGTCAAATACGGGGTTTGCTGATAGGAGGTGCGGTTGTAGCTATTAGCGTTTTTCCGCAAGTTTTCAACTGGCAAATTGATTATACAGCAACGAACGGTCAGCTTGTCGCCCATGAAGTTTTGGCTAGTACGATTTTTCGAGGACAGCAGCCGTTAGCGCAGCCCTCGAAGAGGATCGCACTTTTCTCCCATCGCGGTCACGCAGCTATAGTATTGGCTCTGACAGCCGTTATTTGTGCGGTAGCTTGGAAGCGGAAATTAATTAGCGATCGCACTTCCCGTCTCGCTTTATTGCTCATTCTCCCCGCTTTGCTATTTACCAACACTCGAACAGCAGTTTTATCTTCGATCGTAGCACTATTTTACTTGCTGGGAAGGCAATATTACAAACAATTAATTCCAGCTATTTTTATTGGCTTGCTGGCTATTAGTGCCATGACTTTTACTCGACCGCTGGACTGGAATCGGGTATCTGTCGCACAAGTAATGTCCAGCCGATCGCCTTTGTGGGAGCTTGCTGTGCGGGGCATTCAAAAACAGCCTCTATTTGGCTGGGGTTTTGGCGGATTTGGCATCGCTTATCCTTTTGTCACCAATCCCAATAAGGTTCCTGAAATTGTGAATTTAGGTCAGTTTTCTTATGATTGTATTGCCCCAAACGGACAGGTTCGCACTGAAATAATACCGAGTTATAAAGCTCACAATTGGATTTTAGATACTGCTATTTCTACAGGAATTCTGGGTGCGATCGCTAGTTTTGCTTTGTGGGGATATTGCTTGCACGCTCGCGATCGTGTCGCTAAATACCGATTTATCAGCAGTGGCGATCGGCTATTTAACTTTCATTCTGCCTTGGTTTGAGTGCGCTCAATACGCGCAGGTGCTTTGGTTAGCGCTAGATGGCTCCGAATCGAGTTTTCCGAGTCCAAAACTCTCAATCCTGCAATAATAGTCGGCTTTTATCTTGCACCCACCGCTAACAAATGATATTATTATAAGTCGGCCTGCAATTAAAACCTCAGCCAAAAATTAAAAATCGTACCCGTAACAAAAACTCTTAAAAAAATTAGATTGCCAAAAAAGTCATGCTCGATACTCCACATATAGGGCTGACCCCCAAGTCCCACTCCTATCGGTAGCGTTTTGATACTTGTATCTGGCTGAGCCGGAAAACTCAGTACAAATTTTTGCCTCGTAATTTTTAGCTGAAAGGATTAGCATATAAGGGTGACAGAACATTATCATCCCCTAAACTCATTAAAAAGCGGCCGCTGGTTCAAGTTGATCTGTGGGGCGAGCTTTCAACACCTGCCTGCGGTTCGGAATCTTACCTTGGCTTACACCTTAGCAGGCGCTGACTGTATCGATGTCGCGGCAGATCCCGCCGCCGTCGCAGCAGCGAAAGAAGCCCTACAAGTTGCCAGCGAATTACAGGCAAAAACCCCCAACCGCAGGTTTGGGGGCAAAGGGTTGCCCTGGCTGATGGTGAGCTTAAACGATGGGGAAGACCCGCATTTTCGCAAGGCCGAATTCAACCCAGCCGATTGTCCGACGGACTGCTGGCGGCCTTGCGAAAAAATATGTCCGGCCTCCGCAATAGTTTTTCAGGAAGCTGTTGAGGGTTTTTCCGGGGTGATAGACCAGCAATGCTATGGCTGCGGTCGCTGTCTGCCAATTTGTCCGAGCCAATTAATCTACACTCGTTCTTACGTGTCTGCTCCCGCTGCGATCGCACCTTTAATCTTGCAATCCGGTGCGGATGCCCTAGAAATCCACACGCAAGTAGGCAGAGAAGTAGATTTTGCGCGACTTTGGTCGAGCATAGCTCCGTGGGTCGATCGACTCAAATTAATAGCAATTAGTTGCCCCGATGGAGACGGTTTGATTGACTATTTGCGGACACTGTATCAAATAATTTCCCCCCTTCCTTGTCCCCTAATTTGGCAAACCGACGGTAGGCCAATGAGCGGAGATATCGGAATAGGAACTACTAGAGCCTCCGTCAAACTCGGTCAAAAAGTTTTGGCTGCCCAGTTGCCGGGATTCGTGCAACTTGCAGGAGGCACTAACGATCGCACTGTCAGCAAACTCAGAGCCTCTGGACTGCTTTTGGATGGCGGAAAAAATTTGTCAGTTCCTCCTGTCCAATACATTGCAGGTGTAGCTTACGGCAGCTATGCCAGGGTTTTGCTGTCGCCAATTTTAGAACAATTAGACACAATGCAGAGCGATCGAGCTTATGCCGTTCCGGTGGCAGCCGCTCACAGCGCAGCCGAAGTTCCAACACATCGGTTGAATCAACTCGAAGCCGTCCCAGAACTTCTCTCGGAGGCCGTGAGTTTAGCTCGTTCTCTAGTTTCCCAGATTAAAAGTTAGTTGTTAGTTGTTAGTTGTTGGTTGTTAGTTGTTAGTTGTTAGTTGTTAGTTGTTAGTTGTTAGTTGTTAGTTGTTAGTTGTTAATTAAAAAAACTGATAACTAACAACCGTATTTTGCGATTTCGCGATCGCACTTGCGACAAGAGTAAAACCCGGTTTCTTAGTATATTTCTCCTTACCCAACTCAAAACTCGTCGAAGCCGGGTTTCTAGCCACCGATGCGTAAACAGTCAACAGTCAACAGTCAACAGTCAACAGTCAACAGTCAACAGTCAACAGACAACAGTCAACAGTCCCTTGTCCACTGAACCGAACACACCGAGGCGAATGCAGATTACAGACGACCTCAACAGATTATTAGAAATCGTGCCAGACGAGATCCGGCAGCCCCTAGAGCAGCACCCGCAGCGCAACAATCTCATTGAGGTTGTAATGGACTTGGGCCGCCGACCAGAAGCTCGTTTTCCATCCTCGGCCGAACATCTTTCCCAAACACCGATTTCCAAAGCAGACCTCAACTATTGCATCGATCGAGTCGGCAGCTTCGGCGGCGACAATCGAGCCGGTATCGAGCAAACCCTGCACCGAATTAGCGCCATTCGCAACCGCAGCGGCGAGATTATCGGCTTGACATTGAGGGTGGGCCGCGCTGTGTTCGGGACGATCGGCATTATCCGCGATTTAGTGGAAACCGGTCAGTCAATTTTGATGCTAGGTCGCCCCGGAGTAGGCAAAACCACAGCCCTGCGCGAAATCGCCCGCGTGCTCGCCGACGACTTGGAAAAACGAGTGGTAATCATCGACACCTCCAACGAAATCGCCGGAGATGGAGACATCCCGCACCCGGCGATCGGCAGAGCTCGCAGAATGCAAGTTTCCCGTCCCGAACTCCAGCACCAAGTCATGATCGAAGCAGTGGAAAACCATATGCCGCAAGTGATCGTGATTGACGAAATAGGCACGGAATTAGAAGCTTTGGCCGCTCGGACGATCGCCGAAAGGGGCGTGCAATTGGTCGGTACCGCCCACGGGAACCGGATCGAAAACTTGATGAAAAACCCGACTCTGGCAGACTTAATTGGCGGAATCCAAGCGGTAACGCTAGGAGATGACGAAGCAAGGCGGCGCGGTTCTCAAAAGACAGTTTTGGAACGCAAATCGCCGCCTACTTTTGAAATTGCGGTCGAAATGCTCGAACGCCAGCGCTGGGTAATTCACGAGCGAGTTTCAGATTCGATCGACAGCCTGCTGCGGGGACGCGAACCAAGCCAGCAAATCAGAAGCGTCAGCGACAGCGGAGAAGTAATTATCGAGCGCGAGTCAGCCTCTCCCCCCGCCCGGTTCCCAGGGATGCCAGCTTCCGGCCAAGGCCCCGCTGCGGTATCAGCAATGCGGCCAGTCACACCGATTTCTGGATGGCGGAGTGCCGGCAAAATGGTGCCGATGCCCCCTCAAGGCGAGAAATTCGCAGCAGCTAACAGCGCGCCGGTGGCTCCTGAGAGTCGGTATTTCGAGCAACTCCTCGAAGAATCCCTGTCCGTGGAACCAGTACCGCAGCAGCGGGGACGTTATTCCCAGAACGTCGGCCCTAACGGCGAAGATTTGCCCCTCCACGTTTATCCTTACGGCATAGCTCGCCACCAGCTAGAACAGGTGATTTCCACCCTGAACCTGCCGGTGCAGTTGACGAAGGATATTGAAAGTGCTGACGTGGTTTTGGCTTTGCGATCGAACGTGCGGAACCAGTCAAAATTAAGGCACTTGGCCAAAACTCGCCAAGTTCCCCTGCACACAATTAAGGCCGGCACTATTCCCCACGTAGCGAGAGCCTTGCGGCGCTTGTTGGACATGGACGACCCCGGCACCCCGGAAGTGGCAGACCTCGCCTTATTCGCCCGCAGCGGTACTTCTGACGAGCTCGAAGCTCTCGAAGAAACCCGCTTGGCTGTGGAGCAAATTGTGATTCCCAAGGGACAGCCGGTGGAACTCTTACCCCGTTCTCCCAACGTCCGCAAAATGCAGCACGAACTTGTGGAACACTATCACCTAAAATCTCACAGTTTTGGGGAAGAACCCAACCGCCGCCTGCGGATTTTTCCAGCTTAAACAGTCGGGATTTGGAACCAGCATTGTGTAGGGTGCGCGGGCCGCACCTTACGGTTTGAAGGCGGAAGGTAGAAAGCAAACGGCCGAATTTTTTTCGTGCTGCTGTCTGTTTTCTACCTGCTGTTTTCGATCTCGCAATCTGCTAAATTAACGATGGTTTTTGTGGGTGAGTTCACCGCCCCAACTCGAATCTTGCGGTCGATCGACCTGACACGATCTTATTTCCGTTCGGATTGTGGCGGTAAGTGCGATCGGCTCAAATCCCAATTCGCAACTCCCCATTCCCCATTCCCCATTCCCAATTCCCAATTCCCCATCATAACAGATTCTACCTAAACAAATTTACCGAGTTGATATGAACGATGCACAAATTCAGCTATTTATTCAATTAATTGCGGCTCGCACCGGTTTACAAATTCGCCCGCAAGATCGATCGGCTTTGACTCAAAAACTTTTGACTCGGATGAAAGCTGTAAAAATAGGCTTTCCCGATAATTATTATCAAATGTTAGCTGCTGCGAGTCGGGAAAGTCAAAACGAATGGGACAAACTCGCCCTGTTGCTGACAACCAACGAAAGTTATTTCATGCGAGACAAAGGACAATTGTCGCTCCTAGAAAAAGTCATTTTCCCGGAATTGATCGATCGCCAATTAAAACTACACGATCAATTGGGGATTAAGCCAACCCTGCGAATCTGGAGTGCAGGCTGTTCTACCGGTGAAGAACCTTATTCTTTAGTTTTTATTTTAAAAAAGCTAATTTCAGATTTGGAAAAATGGAATATTTTAGTTTTAGGTACTGATATCAATCAAGAAGTAATAGAAAAAGCGCAGCGGGGAATTTACAGCCCTTGGTCGTTTCGCTTAGTCGATCCAAATTTGCAAGCGCGCTATTTCGATAGGCGAAAAACCGAGTGGGTAATAGATAGAACATTGCGCCAATTTGTGAGCTTTAGCAATCTCAATTTAGTCACAGATGATTTTCCTAATATTTACACAGATATTAATAACATGGATTTGATACTATGCAGAAATGTTTTTGTTTATTTTGAAGATAAATATATTTCCCAGGTATTGAAAAAATTTGCCAAGACGCTGAGACCTGGAGGATATTTAATGACCGGTCACGCGGAAGTTTACAATCACGTGATGAAGGAGTTTCAACCAAAAATTTTCCCGGAGTCGGTTGTTTATCAAGCCAAGAATGTCCTAGGGGATGAACCAGGTAAAATAGAGTCTTTGATTACACCAGCGTCCCAGGTAAAATCAGCCTCTGGGGAATCGGGAAAGGGAGCGAAAGTTGGTAGCGACAGCCGTCAGTTGCTACCAGCAAAAACGGTGCCAGCTAGTTTTGCTAACGGCAATTTTACAGATATCGGGTCGCTGTCAACAGCAGATACTCCGTTGCAAAAAATACTGCCAAGTCGCTATGTGGAGGAACATTGTGCGGGCAAGGATGGGGCATTATTAAACTATAATTTAACCCAAAAAACGCCACAACAAACTTATTTAATGCTAATCAAAGAAGCTAAGCAATGCTTTAGAAATAAAGATTATACTGAGGCGATTGACCGGGCAAAAAAGGCGTTATCTCTACAATGTCAGACCTTTGATGCTGATTATTTATTGGCGCAAATTTATGCAAATTTAGGTAATTATTCTCAGGCGATCGAACACTGCAAGCAAGCTAGCAAAGTAGATTCTATGTCAGTATTTCCTTATTGTTTACAAGCGCACATTGCTGAAGAACAGGGCGATTTGGAAACAGCTAAAATTATCTTGAGAAAAATCATTTATCTGTGCCCATCTTTTGTTTCAGCTTATCTCGAACTCGGAAATATATACATTCAAGAAGGTAAGCTAAATATGGCTATTAAAATGTACAACTCATCCTGCGAAATTCTCAAAAAACTACCGCCGAATACTCCGATAGAGCAGCAGGGAAAAATGACAGCGAGTCAAGTATTGATGGATGTTCAAAAAAAATTGGTAAAATTGTACAGCTAACAAAACTGACGGGCAGGGAGAATTTACAAACTAATTTTTTTGGTAAGTACCTCGCTACCCATTGGTGTAAACTTAAGTCGGAAATCTTTGCTCTCTCTGGTGTGTATCCAAGCCTCGATGGGAGCATCTGGGGGTTTGAAAAAAGCATTTTTTCTCGCTCGTACACTTCAATATTTCTTGAGGTGCGTTATTAAATGCAAAACACAGATGTTCTGCCTCGATCGCTCTAGCATACTAGCCCTGATTTTTCCCAAGTCCCAGTCAATAAAGTGTCACAATCAATATGGAAACTAAGCCGTATCTTATATTTAAACAGAACGGTTTGCTCTGGGGTGTAGAAGTCGCCTGCGTTCGGGAAATTTTCTTTCTACCGGAGCTCACACCTATCGCCGAAGCGCCTCCAGATATTGTTGGGGCGATCGATCTCAGGGGCTCTATTCTGCCGGTGATGGATCTAAATCTTCGTTTTGGGTATCTGTGGCACGAGTATTGTTTGACAGATAGTGCGATCGTTATAGAATGGCAAGAAGTTCGAGTTGCCATCATTGTTAATGAAGTTACCGAAGTTAAGCAGATCCCGGAAGATGCAATAACTCCGCAGCTATCTTACGGGCGAGACAACTCAGAGGCGTCGCATCATTTTGTAGCTGGATTTGCTCGCTGCGGGGCCGATATGATCGTGCTGCTCAATCTCGATCGCCTAATTCGATATTCTCCCGACAAAACAGAGGCAGAAATTCCCTTTTATGCAAGCATTGCAGGCTCTGGGGCGTTAGCTGGCAAGGTAGAGAGCCAAAATTTGCAGTTAGAAATAGATCCAAAATTATTAGCGGAAAATGCTAAATTTTTGAGCCAGCCTCGCGTTTTTTGTCCGAATGCTCTGCCGGAAGAAAAGGCAATTTTTCGAGAGCGAGCTGATAATTTGAGGCTCTTGGGCGATCGCAAAAATTCTGAAGCAATTAATCTGTCGCTGGCGGTGGTTCTCTTAAACGACGAATATTTTGGTATTAATCTAGAGGTAGTGCGTGAATTTACTGACATTCGCCAAGTAACTCCGGTTCCTTGCACTCCCGATCGCATTATTGGAAATATGAATTTGCGGGGCGAGATTCTGACGCTAGTGGATATTCGGAATGTTTTAAATATGTCGGCGGATACAAAATCTCTATCTAAGGCGATCGTTGTTGAAATTGAAGATTTGGTTGCAGGCATAGTTGTTGATGAAATCTTAAATATTATATATTTGAATGTAGCAGAGCTTGGGCATCTTCCTGCTGCAATAACTTCGGAAAACCGCGAATATCTGCTCGGTACTACTATTTACAAAGAAAAAATTATCGCTGTTCTCAACTTACATAAACTCCTGAAACAAGGGGGGATTGTTGTTGACGAGGAGGTTTGAAAAAAAAATTATCAGCTATCGGAATTGCGCCGATACCAAGGAACTCCGCGCCACCGGAAATTCAAGAAAAAATATCGCCTTTCTCAGCAAAAGCGCCCTACACTAGGATTTTTCGTAACTGGTAATTTAGGAATTATATATAGGTTGCCATAGAGCTAATTTTTTCACCCAAATACTCCCCAAAAAGCCTCAATCTCGGTTAAAAACCCGGTTGATTGACCTTTGGGTGTAAGCCATGTAATTACTCGCCCTCATATCTCACAAAAATTAAGAACCGCTATAGCAATAAAACGGAATTTGCTATGATATTATTTGTTAGTGTCACTGCACGGCATCGCTCCCAGAAGTGGTCGGCTGATTTCTGTTGTTAAGGCGGTATTCCTAACGACGATGGCAGCGTCACAATATTACCAAAAGAAATCCTATCTTAAATTCAGTAAAAAAGATGTTTGCTAAAATTAACAATTTAAACATTAGAAACAAGATGCTGCTCGGATATCTAGTGCCAGCAACTATATACTTAGGGTTTCCCATAATAGTTATCGCTACTACCAATCAGGTATTTAACACTTTCCAAGAAACAGAAAGAGTAGAGCAAGTAATCGGAGAAACAAGTAAAATATCCGCAGGCGCAGAGCAAATGGTACGGGGGATGCGCGGGTATATAATCAATAAAAATCAGCAGTTTTTAAAGGATTTTCAAGTAGGTGCACAATTAGCTCGCCAGTCTGCAAATAATGTAGAGCAGATCGTTAAAGATCCCTCACAGAAAAACCGTTTGCATAGGATGCAAGAGCTAGTAAACGAATATTATGATGGTTCTAACGAAATTGTTCGCTTATTGCAGCAAAATCAAAAAGAGAAAGCCATCGCTCTATTTAATACAGGCAAGTACACAAATTTTGTTAATGAATTTGTGGAAGTGAACCAGTTATTTCGGGAAGCCGAATTAAATATAATTAAGGAAAAAACGCAAATAACAAAGGAAGCTTTACACTTTTTGATATCGACGCTGCTGGTTGCTTCGGTGCTTTTAATGCTGTTTGGCGCGGGCATAGCTTGGCTGATTTCGTCAGGAATTGTCGGAACTATCGATCGCGCAATTAGTTCGATCGCCACTTCTTCCACTGAGATTGCAGCAACAGTTGAAGAACAGGAACGCATGGCAAGCCAGCAAGCAGCTTCAGTCAATCAAACTACTACGACAATGGACGAATTGGGCGCATCTTCTCGCGCGACTTCACAGCAGATAGAAACTGCGGCATCTCAAGCAATACAAGCTTTAAGTTTAGCTGGAACAGGTACAAAAGCTGTCGAACAAACTTTAGAAGCAATGGCAACCCTGAAAACAAAAGTTCAGGATATGCAAGGGCAAATTATGCAGTTGAGCGAGCAAACCGATCGCATTGGCAATATCTCAACAGTCGTTAGCGATTTGGCAAATCAGACTAATATGTTAGCGCTTAATGCTGCCGTGGAGGCAGTGCGGGCGGGCGAACACGGCAAGGGATTTGGCGTTGTCGCGTCAGAAATTCGCAAACTTGCCGATCGCAGTAAAAAATCTGCTACGCAAATTAATCTCTTAGTTGCTGATATTCAAAAAGCGATTAACTCAACAGTAATGGTGACAGATGAAGGAACTAAAACTGTAGAATTTGGTGTAAACATTGCCTCAGAAACTGCAGCAGCCTTTGCTGGAGTGGCTGATGCAATTAACAATGTGGTTTTGACCTCTCAGCAAATTTCGCTGAACGCCAAACAGCAAGCAATCGCGATCGAGCAAGTGGTGGAAGCTATGAACTCACTCAACCAAGCAGCGGCACAAACGGCTTCCGGTATCACTCAAACTAAAGTCGGTACTCAAAAATTGAATGAAGCTGCTTTAGATCTAAAAGCAGTTGTTTAAGAATAGCAATTAGTTCTGATAGCTTCACAAAAAAATGCAACGAAAAGCCCCTTTTCCCCTTGATGACAGTACAAGTCAGCTTGGCAATATCTCGACTTTAGCAAGTTTGGTTAGCGATTTAGCCAGCCATAGGAATATCCTGGCTCTCAACGCCGCCGTGAAAGCAGTCAGAGCCGGTAAGTACGATAAAGGTTTGGCGTTGGTAGCAAGGGAAATTCGCAAGTTAGCAGATGAAAGCCAAGAAGCGGCACAAAAGATTAATGGTACTATTCCAGAGATTAAACGTGCGATCTACTCGACTGTGAAAGCAACAGAAGAGGGAGCCAAAACGGCAGCAATATCAATTCCGGTTGCATTCATACCTGATGTTAACAGTCAACAGCCAACAGTCAACAGTCAACAGTCAACAGTCAACAGTCAACAGTCAACAGTCAACAGTCAACAGTCAACGCCTGAATTTACTATTCCGATGAAGAGAGGATTTGATATAACAGGCGTGAAAACAGCACGAGATATGGCAGAAGCTTTTACGGGGCTTCGGGAAGCTTGCAATCTGGTGTTTACTAGCAATCAACAAATTTATTTTAATATTAAACAGCAGGCGATCGCTATTCAGCAAGTAGGTGATGCCATGAATTCTCTCAACCAAGCCGCTTTTCAAACAGTCAGCGGCATTACTCAAGCCAAAATCGGCACTCAAAAACCTAACGAAGCTGCATTAAATTTCAAGTCTGTGATGTCAGAAGTATGTTCGGAAGGGGTATACGGGATTTAACGGATTTAATAGATGGATGTTGAAGGAAGAGCGAAGTGGGGGAAGGAGGGGTGTACGGGATTTAATGGATTTAATGGATTTAATGAAAAATTGGGCGCATTTCAGTTGTGCATTTACAGTGCGAGCCTCCCCGCTCGCGATTTGTACAATACGCGAGATATTAAGCTCGTACTACGATCAAAAAAATGCTTTTTGCAAAACTGAGATGATCCTAAAGAATTAACGATTACCAATTATCCAAAGATATATATGATAGAAGATCGAGAACTACGAGATGTATTTAAAATTGCTAGTCAAGAACACTTGCAGAAACTAGACGATGGATTTCTGTACTTGGAACAACACCCAAGAGACTTAGCTAAGTTAGAAGAATTGCTGCGAGAAACCCATTCTCTTAAAGGTGATGCTGGGATGTTGGGCGTAAAAAATGTAGCATCTTTAGCTCATCAAATAGAGCATATTTTGGGAGGTGTCAAGCGGGGAGAAACTCCACTAAATCCAGAGCTTAGCGATCGACTTTTCCAAGGTTTAGAGGCGCTTCGCAAACTCGTTAACGAAGCCGTCACGGGTCAAGATTCCGGTGTCAATACATTTTACGTGCTCGCTAGCATGATGGGTGCTTCTAGCAATCCCCAGCCCGCCGCCCCGACAGCAGAACCATCATCTTCACAAGTACCAGAACAAGCATTAGTAAAAACGCAATTTACTAATTCGGAAAATACGCCACCAGAAACAAACAATGAAACTTCTTTAGCCACTAATTTAGATCGTAATTTCTCTTTTTTGACGGTACAATCCGAGCGAGAATTGCTGTCGAAATCTCAAAAATTGCCTGCCGCTTCTGGCCCCGCTGCTACATCGGCTTCCGAACCGACTGTTAACAATGGTTCTTCTAGTTCGTCTTACCGCATCGAAACAATTCGCGTTGCTACGAAAAATTTAGACGATTTAATGACTCAAGCAGGGGAACTAACTGTTACCAAAACTCGGTTAGTACACCGACTTGCTGAACTCGAAAAAATTACAACTTTGTGGGAAGATTGGAGCCGAGAATCTTTTATAAATCGGTTGGCTCATAATCAAATAGAAACTGAGAAAACCGGGTCTGAACCAAACGAGATCTTCATGCAGTTTCAGAAATATTACCAGCGGACTGAAGAACATTTAGAACATCTGGGAACTTTAGTAAATCGCTTGAACAATCTAGTTGATGAAGATACGGCTAGACTCGAATTAATTGCGGAGGAATTAAGCTCAGGAATTCGCACTCTTAGATTGCTGCCTTTGTCTACTGTTTTTAATATATTTCCCCGATCGGTTAGAGACTTGGCGAAGCAGGAAGAAAAAGAAGTTGCATTAGTCATTGAAGGTGGGGAAACTTTAGCTGATAAACGCATTTTAGAAGAAATGAAAGACCCTTTGATGCACCTAATTCGTAATGCGATCGACCACGGCATCGAGACTACCGCCGAACGCGAAAGGCTCGGCAAACCTCCCGTGGCTACTCTCAGAATTAAAGGCTATCAGACTGCTAGCAATATTATCATTGAAGTTGCTGATGATGGCCAGGGGCTGAATCTCGATCGCATTAAACAAACTGCTGTCAAACGCAACGTCTGCACGCCGGAAGCACTCGCCGTCATGACAGAAAGCCAAATTCAATTGTTGATTTTTGCTCCGGGTTTTTCCACAAGAACATTTGTTACTGAAGTCTCTGGCCGGGGGGTTGGTTTAGATGTAGTTCGGACTAATATTGAATCACTAAAAGGCAGCATTCAAGTTGAATCTGTACCAGGAAAAGGATGTATTTTTCGGTTAAAGATCGGCACATCTATAGCTACTGCTAATGTATTAATTATAGCTGTTGAAGGTATTGCCTATGCGCTGCCAATTGAGTTTGTCGATAGGGGAATAATTGTGGCTAGTTCTGATATTTTTTCTTTAGAAGGGAAAGCAACTATACTTGTCGATGGTCAGCCGCTATCAGTTGCGTATTTGGCAGATTTATTAGAATTAAATAAGGGAGAATGGCTGCCTCAAAATCAGGAGTGGAGAGAGGAAAATTGGAAAGAACTCAACAGGAAAATAGAGGGAGAATCCCTGAATTCAAATTCTCAAAAAATGTCTTGTATTGTCCTGAAAGTTGGGGAGGAAAGATTGGGATTATTTATAGATACTTTGATTGACGCACAGGATGTGGTGATTAAACCTCAAAGTCAATTGCTGAAACGGGTGCGAAATGTTTCAGGTGCAACGATTCTCGGAACGGGGGAAGTTTGTATGATACTCAATCCCCACGATTTGATAAAGTCTGTACGCAAACAAGTTTCGTCGCGTGAGGTTTCTGGCGGGCGATCGCCCGTTGAGACGGTCAGCCAAAAACAAGTTATACTTTTAGCAGAAGATTCGATCGCTACCCGCACTCAAGAAAAGCGCATCCTCGAAGGTGCAGGTTATGAAGTGGTGACAGCCGTAGACGGAATGGATGCTTTCAATAAATTAAAAACTCGCTACTTTGATGCTCTGATTTCTGACATACAAATGCCAAATTTGGATGGATTAGCACTTACTGTTAAAATTCGCGAGCAAAAAGAATACAATGAGTTGCCGATTATTTTGGTAACATCTTTGGCATCGGATGAAGATCGAAAAAGAGGGGCTGATGCCGGGGCTAATGCTTATATTCCTAAAGGTACGTTCAATCAAGATGTATTGATTGAAACACTCAAAAGGTTAGTGTAATGGTGGAAGGGGAAGGGGAAGGGGAAGGGGAAGGAAGAGGGGGAGAGTGGGAGAGTGGGAGAGTGGGAGAGACGGCTACCAATTCCCAATCCCTCCGCTTCGCGCTCGCCCAATTCCCAATTATCCATCCCTCCGCTTCGCTCCGCCCAATTCCCAATCCCTCCGCTTCGCGCTCGCCCAATTCCCAATTATCCATTCTCAATTACTTAAAAAATTCATGTCTTCGGTCATAAAAGTATTGTTGGTAGAAGATTCCCCAGTGGCTACGATCGTCCTCAAGCGCATTTTGGATGCTTCGCCAGAAATCCAAGTTGTAGGAACCGCTTGCAACGGGTTAGAAGCACTAGAATTAATTCCGAAACTTCAGCCGGACGTTATCTGTACGGATTTTAATATGGCAAAAATGAACGGGTTAGAATTCACGCAGGAAGTGATGAAAAAATACCCGCGACCGATTTTAATAATTAGTGCTTCTGTACAAGCCAGCGATACTCAAAATGTATTTGAACTTATGAAAGCAGGTGCATTAGATGTTTTCCCCAAACCGATTGGCGGGTTGGCATCAGATTACGCTCGTCTCGCGAATGAATTAATTGCTAAAGTTAAAGTTTTGTCGGGAGTTAAAGTATTTACGCGGCATCAAAGGCTGGGAGGAATCGAAACAAGCGATCGCCCCAGCCCGAAAATTAATCAATTATCAGTGAACAATTACCAATTATCCAGGGAAAATCTTAAGCCTCAAACTATTAAATTATTGGCTGTAGGCGCGTCTACAGGCGGGCCGCAAGCGCTGCAGTCGATTATTTCGCAGTTTCCAGCTAATTTGCCAGTGCCGGTAATTTGCATCCAGCATATCAGTGAAGGATTTTTGCAGGGATTGGTTAACTGGTTGGGTTGTGAATCTAAACTGCCGGTGAGAATAGCTGGTTTGCGGGAATTACCGCAAGCTGGGATTATTTATTTTCCGCCTGAAAAGCGTCATTTAGAATTGGATTCTCAAGGGCGATTTATTTATTCCGAAGGTGCTGGTGAAGGAGGACACTGCCCCTCTGTAACGGTAACTTTTAAGTCAGTTGCTAATTTTTATGGTAGTGGGGCTGCTGGTGTTTTGCTAACAGGAATGGGTAGAGACGGTGCTGAGGGTATGCTGGCGATCGCGCGAGTAGGAGGCTTGACAATTGCTCAAGATCGAGACAGTTGCGTGGTTTTTGGAATGCCGAAAGAGGCGATCGCCCTTGGTGCAGCTCAGCACGTTTTACCCATCAGCGCGATCGCTCCCCTGCTGTTGGCTAAGTTAAAAGTTTAGCACTTAGGGAAAATATATAACCTTTCAAGCGAAAGGTGAGGTACTATCCGGGATAGGGCATAGGGCATAGGGCATAGGACATAGGGCATAGGGCCTACCTCACTTTTGTGAGAACCGCTATATAGCCTTTTTCAAGCGTGGTGAGGAGTTGACATTTTAGATTGAGGGATTGGGAGATTGAGGGATTGAGCGATCGATCTGTCAATACCTCCTATGAGAGATCTAACTGCTATAGAAGGAGACGGCTGTTGAAACCGCGCCCATCTTCTTTTATGATTTGAGAGTGATAAACTTACCAATAACTTCGCGCAACTTTTCAGCATCAAAGGGCTTAGTTAAATACTCGGTTGCTCCCGCCAAACGGCCCTGCACCTTATCAAAGGCTCCATCTCTGGCTGTCAGCATCACGATCGGCAAATTTTGAAATTGAGGTAAGCTTCGTACCGTGCGACAGAGTTCCAATCCGTCAATACCAGGCATCGAAACATCGAGCAACAAAACAGAAATTTGTTCGTGATAAATCGTTGATAAAGCATCGACTGCATTGTCTGTCACGAGAACTCGAAACTCTTTGCTTAAGGCTTGTTTGACCAGTCCTTGCATTACGACGCTATCATCAACTGCCAAAATAGTTGGTATTTGAATGCTAGTTGCAGACATATTCTTCTCCAAGTTTATTTATAATTATTGAAAAGAGAAAACATAATTCTCGCCATGTCGAAGGGCTCGAAAACAAAGATGGCTAGAAAAGTCGATCGCCTATTACAACACTTGCAAAATCTCCATCTCAATGCTAAAACCCTCGACGGTCGAGTTTGACCAACTATCGTTACAAACTTTAACATTTTGGCAATCTTTTGTACTTAATTCTCTCACTGTAATTGAGCAGTCTGTGGCACAGACTCGTAAACCGCACTGGTATTGTGGCACAAATTGATTATTTTAATCTACCAGCAAGCCTCCTACGCACGATTAGACAAGTCCCTTAAAATACACTTAAAGTTATAGAACTTGCTCCAAAAAATCCGGTTTCTTGGAAAATCGTTGCTCATCCCAGAGATGCTTGAGGAAAAAAACCCGGGTTTTGTGCCTCGCCTGCCTCTAGGACTGACTTATTCAAAAATTCTCTGTAAACTGCTATCCGCGATGTATGGGTGAAGCGTGTTTTTTCCCTGGAGAGGCTCTTAGATTCACCCAGCCGGAGTATTAAAAAGCACAGTCAAGTCGAAATATAATTTGTATCGTATTTAGATCTGCGGTGTCCTAATTCCATAACTCAAAAGTTTCCATTTCAGTCAAGGGGTTGCTCTGAGTTGGGCGCAAGCAGGCTGCACGCGACTTGTGCCCACAGTCTCCCGACCCACAATACAGAGCTTGTTTTGCAAGGGCCGGTATTGAAAAAAACGGTTGCTAGCAACTAGATGGGCTGTGAAAGATATCGTGGATTTGCTGCGCTTGTATCAAAAGCACTATCTGCAGCCGGGGGAGGAAATTCTCAACAAAAGCGAAGAAATCGATCTCGATCTCGTGGTGCTGGATTTGCTGAAAATTCTGTATTTGATGGAGATGGAGGCCGAACGCATCCGCAAAATTGTCCTTTCTCTGCGGAACTTCGCGCGGCTGGACGAATCGGAGTTGAAGCCGGTGGACATTCACGAAGGGGTTGACAGCACGCTGCTGACGGGAGCAGGGCGGCTTGAAGTCCAACGGGCTGATACCGGGAATTGAGGTAATTAAAGACTGGGGCGACTTGCCGAAGGTAGAGTGCTATCCCGGAGCTCTCAACCAAGTATTTATGAATATTTTGGGGAATGCGATCGACTCTTGGGAAAATCTGCCCGCGCCCAAGACGATCGCCATCTCGACGGCGCTGGTGGCCAGAGAGTGGGAGGATGCTGAGTTTGGAAAGTCGATCCTCTTCGTTGGCGCAGCCCCCGTAGGGGCGGGCTCCGCTAACGGCAAATTTGTGGTGATTCGGATTCGCGACAGCCGGCAGAGATTGACCCAAAAAGCTAAATCCCGCTTGTTTGACCCTTTGTTTACCACTAACACCGGTGGGGCAGGGTACGGGACTCGGCTTGTCTATCAGCTACCAGATTGTGGTGGAACAACAGGGTGGCAGTTGGAAGTGTATCTCGGAACCCTTACAGGGAGCCAATTTCTGGATTTAAATCCCGCTGTATCGCCCCGCACCGGTCAAACAAAAAACTGGCGGGCGATCGGTTTCAAAAATATTTTTGAGATTTTACTGTCAAAATGCTTGACAGATTTAGGTGTTTGAATGCTAATATGATGAAGGTTAAGACGTTGGGGCGTCGCCAAGTGGTAAGGCAGCTGGTTTTGGTCCAGCCATTCAGAGGTTCGAATCCTTTCGCCCCAGTTAAATTGTTTGCACAATGGTTGATTCAGAACGACTAAAGTCCTCACTAGGAACCAATTAATTAGGTTTGTAGTGAGGACTTCAGTGTTTCTGAATCAAAAAACTCAAGTCCTGACTGCAAACCAATTTTATTGTGGTTGTTCGATCGCCCCACATCCGATCACTGCGAACTTTTGATCTCGCGAGTGTTGAGCCGATCGAACACGTATCGCGAAATGGCCGGAAATGCTGTTTCGTCTCTGGAATAAGCCGGATCGTCAGCAAAAACAGCTAAAATATAAATCGCGCGATCGTCCAAAGTCCTGACAAATGCCACTTCGCTGCGGGATTTGGAAGTATAGCCAACCTTGGAACCAAAATAAATCTTAGTTGGTAAAGACTCGCCCAGAAATCCTTTGATCGAGTTGGTAGGGTCATTTTTCCATGCCTTGGGGTCTAAATCTCTCGTCAGCAAGTAAGCCATTTTGCGGCTGGCGATGCTGGAAACAGCTTGCCTAGTATAGATTTCATATATTAATCTGGCGGCTTGATCGCTAGTTACTTGATTGCGAATTGGCTGCGAAGCATCGCCCCGCAATTGCAAGTCACGACCGATAGGGCCTTCTTGATGCAAATAGTGTATGGGATAATTTTTGGTGCTTATACGAATATCATTGTAGCCGGCTGACTGGAAAAATGAATTAATTTGCGTGCGTTTTTGCAGCCATGTTTGCAACTCTTCTCCGGCGAGCCTGACTCCTGATTTTGTATCAGTGATTTTGTCTAAAATCCTGCTGGCTGCATCGTTGTTGGAGAAGCCAATCATTTGTTCTAGGTCATTTTTAAAGGCTGATTCTTTTTGCGTAATTATGCCTTTTTCGGTGGCTGAGTAAAAGGCTGCCATCCAAAATAACTTGGCAACGCTAGCGGGAAATCTGAGACTTTGATTTTGATATCCGGCAATGCTGTGGGTTTGGGGATTGCTGACATCAATTAAAGTAATTGATAGCTTGTCTGCAGGCAGTCCTTTGCTAGTCGCAATCTTCACAGACTCATCAACAATCCCTTGCAATTCTTGAGAGTAAGTTAAATTAGGAGGTGTTTTGATGTTGTAGCTGAAGGTAGGCTCGCTTTGACGATCGACTAAACTTTCCGGTGTTTGAATTATCGGCGGCGAGAGGGGTTCTTGAGTCAAAATGACTGGCGGTTCTGGGGGACGGCGAATTCTGAAGGGTATTGTGACAATCCAAAAAAGCGCGATCGCCCCAGCAACTAAGCACAGGATGTTACCGTATTTTAATCGAGAAAATTTCGTCCTGACTCGGCGACGAGATTGGACGGGAGGCTGGCTGCTTTGTCTGCGCCTGACTGGACGCTGGCTGCTTTGGGGTGGGGATTGGGTTAAACTTCTGGCATCCATCTTCTCTCGATAAAGAGACCGCAGATATAAGGCAGAGGAACGCAGATAAACGTAGATAATTTTAAGAATTGATACCGACTTTTGCCAGAAATCTATGGGGCGCCCGGATGCAACTGGACGGCTGCTACTTTGTCGGGAGGGGACTCGACGGCTGCTTTGTCGGGGCTGGATGGGGCGTTGGGGCCCGATGGG
>NZ_CAWPRX010000044.1:0-19166 GCF_963890365.1 Tychonema sp. LEGE 07196
ATTCCCTGGCATCCTAATATTGTGCCCGTGGTAGCGATTCCCGATTTTGAACTTTCTACAGCCGAAGCGCGCCGAGTGTTGCCCAGCGAGTACAGCAAGGCTGACGCGATTTTCAATGCCGCCCACGTTGGTTTGTTGGTGCGGGCTTTGGAAACTGGCAATGAAAACTGGCTGCGCTGCGCCCTGCAAGACAAAATTCATCAACCTTACCGCCGATCGCTGATTCAGGGATATGAAGCGGTGCAACAAGCAGCCTTGAATGCAGGGGCTTGTGGAATGGTCATTAGCGGTGCCGGGCCAACGCTTTTAGCTTTAACGGATGTTACTAATGCTGATGCGGTTGTGAGGGAAATGGCGGCTGCTTGGAGGGAATTTGGGGTGAAGGCTGATGTAAGGGCGATCGCGATCGATACTCAAGGATCACAAATCTCAACTTAATTATTCCACTCCTGGACGCACAACATCTACATAATCTAATACGGCTCGCTGCATTTCTCTTGGCGTCACCGCCCACTGTTGCTCCAGTTGAAACTTGTCGCGCTTTTGTGAGCGTTGCAACCCCTCTGCAATTTCCATCGCCTCTTTTTGTAAGTCCACAGGAATGGTGTTTTTGGGGTTGGCTGCCAAAAACAGGATAGTTTTTTTTTCGAGTAGGAATACTCATCAATCGAACCTTCACGCTTAGGAGATACTGGAGCTTAAGCACACTACCCCAGTCAGGGCGAGATATTTCTTGCCTTGACGGTATTTAAGCACAAACATCTTTATTTTTGTTGGTCAGTAAACTGACAGAAAGGAGCACCCTGACTCAAGCATAACCAATCGAAAAGGCGATCGCGACTCTCAACTAATCTTTTAGCTACGTATTCAAGAAGTGCGATCGGCTTCCCCTTTTGCAGTCCTATTTCATAAATATCGAGATTCTTTATATTTTTATTTTCATGCCCGAGCCAGGATTTTTTGATGATTATTATTGCCTAAATTAGTACATAAAATCTTCTATACTTCCGCATTTACTTAACCCACACACTCAAAAAAAAAAACGGGTTTTTCATCAAATCTGTGGATGACAACAATGATTTATTTTAGTTTACTTAAACAATCACTCAATTCCCCTACCAACCATTCTTTATCAGCTTGCGGCAAAAATAAGCCAAAACAATAGTTACGCGACTTGGTGCGAATCCGGCAAAAAGTTATCGATATTTTGAGCAATGGCAGATGAATTCCGCTCAACTTTACCCGCTGGATATCTTGAGGACTGATTTTAATTGGTCTAGTAAATAGACAAGAAGCAATCCTACACAAGCACCTACACAAGAACATCAAAGCATAAAATACGGTAAATATTATTACAGGTTTGCTTGATATAAATACAAACAGATGAAATGATTTACCTACCGAGTCGGCTAAAGTGTATTTAAACAAGCTAACTGTCCCGTATATCAGTCCGGGAATTAACCATAGGATTAAATCAAAAAATAACAGAATCAAAGAGAAGGAAAGTAAAATTTTATAACTCTGATGAATGAACTGGAAAAACCCTGTGAGTTTACTAGGGAAACGATCGGGGTATATATTGATGAATAACCACCGTTTAGCGTCAATTAAAGTAATTCGGGACTGGGGCGATCGCTTAAACATTTTTTCGCGATTAATCCCGCTTGGCTGTTCCCCTCGCAACGCTGATAAAGCATCTTTTGCTGAGTCAAATCTATCTTCAATTGCGGGTTCAATTATCTTCTCTAACCAGTTGGCAAACTCTGGAGAAATAGAGACGCGATCGCGGAATTTTATCTTCTGCTTTTGTCTGGGTAAATCGGATGGAAATTTCTGGGTTAACAATAAAAGCAGCGTTGTTCCTAATCCATACAAATCTGTTGATAATACAGCTTTTCCTCTGAATTGTTCAGGTGCCATGTAACCGTAGGTTCCAACAACGGTACTGCCTCCTGTAACGGTATGATGGTAAGTATTTTGAACTGCGCCAAAATCAACTAGGAAGACTCGCCCATTTTTTTGCAGAATTATATTTTGAGGTTTAATATCTCGGTGGATAGTAGCAGGTAACAGCGATTGCAGATAAACTAGAATTTCTAGCAATTGATAGGCGATATGACGAACTTGCGCTTCATTTGGCTTCCAGCCATTTTCTATCAACTGTGCGAGAGATTTTCCAGGTGCGAGTTGTTGGGCAATATAAAAACAACGATCTTGGGAAGTATCAACTTGAAAGCAGTCAATGTAGCGAGGAATTCCCGGATGATTCAATCCCGATAAAGTTTTTGCTTCTCGTTCAAATAACTCGACTTTCTTCCATTCAGTTGTCAGACGCAGGGATAAAGCTTTGAGTGCAACTTTTTGATTGCTGTTTAAATCTACAGCAGCATAGGTGATTCCAACTCCACCCTGTCCTAATTTGCCGATTATGCGATATCTTTCAGCAATGATTTTTTCCGATTGTTCTAGTGTTTCCATATTTTTATGCGTGGGGTTATTTGGGATAATTAGTAGGTTGCGCCGCGAGATCTGAGTATTTTGGCTGCTGCTTCTCGGTCGGGGTTCCAGTTGGTTTCTGCTATCTTGAGCGGCGTGTCGCCATCGCAGTTTGTAGCGTCAATTTTTGCACCTTTAGCAATCAGTAATTTTAAGATTTCTATAGTGCCATAATGTGCTGCTTTGTGGAGTGGAGTTGTGTTACACATATCTCTATTATTAACATCTGCACCGTTTTTAATTAGCAGTGCAGCAATATCATTGTGTCCGATCGCGATCGCTTGATACAACGGAGTTTGACCGTTCTCATTTCTAACGTTAACCCTTGCGCCATTAGCAATTAGCAGTTCAGCGATATCTTGAGAGCCTTGAGCAACAGCAAGATGCAGGGGAGTTTGAAGCAAGTTATTTTTGGCATTAACGAATGCACCTTTGGCAATGAGTTTTTTGGCTACATTCTCAAGTTTGAAATCGACAGCGATATGCAGTAAAGTTCTGCCTTCTTTGTCTTCACTATTAACATCTGGGTTTTTACTAATTAGCAGCGCCACTGTATCCTGAAGTTTCAGGTCTACGGCGATATCCAGTGGAGTTTTTGTTTGATTATCCTGGATATTAATTTCTGCACCTTTAGCAATCAGCAATTTTAAGATTTTTACAGTGCCATAATGTGCGGCTTTGTGCAGTGGAGTTGTGCCAGATCCATCTATATTATTGACATCTGTACCGTTGTTAATTAGCAGTGCAGCAATCTCATTGTGTCCGATCGCGATCGCTCGATACAATGGAGTTTGACCGTTCTCATTTCTAACGTTAACCCTTGCACCATTAGCAATTAGCAGTTCAGCGATATCTTGAGATCCTTGATCGACAGCTAGGTGTAACGGAGTATCTCCATATTGGTCTATAGCGTTGATATCCAGCATTAGCAAAGCAGCAACTTCTTTTGTGGTTGCATAGTGCAGTGGAGTTCTTTTTATACGATCCCGAATCGCAACATTTGCACCGTCTTTAATTAGCTGTTGTACCAACTCCTTAAAACCTATTTTGGCTGCGTTATGTAATAAAGTTCTACTCTTGCCATTTCGGGCATTGTCTTCTTTGATGTTAATTTTTGCGCCCGCAGCGAGTAGTATCTTTGCGATCGCCTTCGATCGCGCCGTATGTAGAGGAGTTATGCCATCTTTGTTTTTGGCATTGACATCCGCACCTTTAGCAATCAGCAACTTGGCCATTTCAGGCGATCGGGCAAAGAACAGAGGAGTTGTACAAATATAACACGACTCAAATTGAGCTTCTCCCCAGGCGTTAATATCTGCACCTTTAGCAATTAGCGTCTGTGCCACTTTTATGCGATCGGACATCGCAGCGATGTGTAATGGGGTCCAGCCATATGCACCCTTAGCGTTGACATCTGCACCTTTGGCAATTAACAATTCTGCCACCTCTTTTGAGCCAGCAAAGTGTAGTAAATTTTGATCGCCTATCCTGCTATTGGCACTAATACCAAGATCCAGATAATGCCTAACAGTGTTAGTATCTCCCTGTTCGACAGCCTTGACAACTGCATTTGGTGTAAATCCAATCCGGTTAAGGATGGGATATTTAAAGTGATTTAAAACAGCAACAGTAGCAATAGCAGCAATTCCTATTTTTAGGCGCTTTTTCCATTGCGTCGGATTGGATTTAAGGTTAACTATTCGAGGATTGCGAAGAGATTCAAGCGCTTCTTTTACCGATCGAAAGCGGTTTTCTAAATCTGGCGCTATCATCTTTTTTAACCAATCGGCAAATGCTGAAGAAATCTGAATTTGAGAGCGAAAATCTCCCTCTAGTATATTTGTTGGTAATTCGGCCGGGGAACGGTGCGTTAGTAAATACAACAAGGTCGCTCCTAAACCATATAAATCTGTGGCAGGTACGGCTTGTCCGAGAAATTGTTCGGGAGCCATATAACCATAGGTTCCAACTACGGTACTTCCTCGCATTAAAGTATTGTAATAAGTGTTTTGCACTGCTCCAAAATCTACTAAGCAGACTGCCCAGTCTTTTGGTTGGTGGGAATTAATGGGGGATTTAAAAACAATATTTTCTGGTTTAATATCCCGGTGGATAACAGGTGGTGTCTGTGAATGGAGATAAACTAAAATCTCCAAAATTTGTGTGGCAATACCTTTAATTTCCGACTCACTAGCGTGCCAGCCATTTTCGACTAAACTTGCTAGAGATTGCCCTTGGGCCAGTTCTTGTACTATATAAAAACAACGATTGTCGGGAGTATCGACATAAAAATAATCCAAATAACCCGGAATTCTCGGATGATTCAATTTTGATAAAATATTGGCTTCTCGTTCAAATAGTTCCAGCACTTTCCAGTCATTCATCTTCTGTAAAGACAAAGCTTTGAGTGCGACTCGCTGGTGTGTTTGGAGGTCAACGGCTTCATAAGTTGTGCTACTACCGCCTTCTCCGAGTAGCTTTTTAATTTGATAGTCTTTGACTAAGTTATGGGGAATTTGTTCAACAATATCCATAGCATTCTCCTGGGTTGATGAGTACCAAGAAACATTTTATATTTGGGTTTTTACCACCCAAATGTAGAGAAATTTATGCAATGTAATTTGAGTGTTTGAGTATATTTCAAACAAGTCAATAGAAAAGTCAATGACTGACTCTTTATATTTGCAAAAATTTCAATTACCGTATTTCTATGGATAGCTTACCCAGAATTTTTGAGGGGCATATCACCTTTGGCGAAAATTTACGTACGGGATATCGAACGTAATTGAGCCGATAATCATAGCCGACGCGATCGTAAATGCCTGCAAGCAATTCCGGCAAATTAACAATAGGTTCTACATCTTCTTCGCGCAAAGGAAGTTGTCGGTCTTTTTGAGATGCTAGCCAACGTTGGTAGGCTTCTCTATCGCCACTTTCTCTCTCAGCGCCCTCTGCGTCCTCTGCGGTTAATCAAAAAAAGTAGTGATTTTGGATACAATTCCCGACTCAACAGTCGATCGCACTCCTCAATTTTCGATGGGGATCTAAAATTCACCTAAAGTTCGACGCCCTTTCGCAAAACCCTCCCTAAGATAGAAGTTAGGGGACGATCGACCTCAAAGCCGATTAGCGGGGCAAACGGCAAGCACCTGAAAATCCCTAACTAACCAGCCGCAAGACAGGGAGAACATCCAAATCATGGTAAACGCGCCAACAGGGGAAACCCGTCTCGGCCAGACCGAACAGGTACAAGCCTTAGACCGCGATTGCACGACTTTATCCCGTCACGTACTCCAGCAACTCCACAGCTTTAGTGCAGATGCTCAGGATCTCAGCGCTTTAATGAATCGCATCGGGTTGGCTGCTAAGCTGATCGCGCGCCGACTTAGCAGAGCCGGGTTAATGGCAGATGCTTTAGGGTTTACAGGGGCTGTGAACGTGCAGGGAGAATCCGTCAAAAAGATGGATGTCTATGCTAATGAAGTGTTTATCTCGGTATTCCAGCAAAGCGGACTTGTCTGTCGCTTGGCTTCGGAGGAAATGGAAAAACCCTATTACATTCCTGAAAACTGTCCGATCGGACGTTACAGTCTGCTCTACGACCCCATAGATGGTTCTTCCAATCTTGACATCAATCTCGATGTCGGCTCAATATTCAGCATCCGCAAGCAAGAGGGGGACGATGCAGATGGTTCTGCCTCCGACTTGCTGCAACACGGACACAAACAAATCGGCGCAGGCTACGTACTCTACGGCCCCAGTACCATACTGGTTTACTCGATCGGGCAGGGCGTTCATTCCTTTACCCTCGACCCCAGTTTGGGCGAGTTTATTCTAGCAGCCGAAAATATACAAGTTCCCTCGCGCGGCCCGATTTACAGCGTTAATGAAGGCAACTTCTGGCAGTGGGAAGAATCTTTGAGGGACTACATTCGTTACGTCCACCGCAGCGAAGGTTATACCGCTCGCTACGGCGGGGCTTTGGTGGGAGATTTCCACCGGATTTTATTCCAGGGAGGTGTGTTTTTGTACCCCGGAACCGTCAAAAAACCCGAAGGCAAATTGCGTTTGCTCTACGAATCGGCTCCTTTGGCGTTTTTGATGGAGCAAGCCGGCGGGCGCGCCAGTACCGGCACTCAAGATATCTTAGACGTAGTGCCGACCCAACTGCACGAGCGATCGCCCTTGATTATCGGCAGTCAAGAAAATGTAGCGATGGTCGAGTCTTTTATTCAAGATCGATCGCGCAATTCTCGAACAGTTCTGGAGTGAAGTTATTGGTTATGAGTTATTTGTTATTGGTTGGGACGAGTAACAAATAACAAGTAACAAATAACTGTTAACAAATTATTAACTATCAAATAGTAGGAGCGAAAGTAATGACGAAAACAACAACGAATCACCTGTTAGAAATCAAAGACATTGGCCAAAGTATTTGGATGGACAATTTGACTCGCGATCTGATCGAGTCCGGCGAACTCAAACAGATGATTGAAAGTCGGGGGCTGCGCGGGATTACATCTAATCCGGCGATTTTCGAGAAAGCGATCGCGGGTAATGTGATTTACGACGCGGATATCGAAGCGGGCATCCGGGCGGGTAAATCTGTCATGGAGATTTACGAATCTTTGGTATTTGAAGATATCCGCAACGCTTGCGACATCTTTGCCCCGGTTTACGCAGAGTCGAAGGGTTTGGACGGTTACATCAGTATCGAAGTGCCTCCGACGATCGCCAACGATACAGAAAGCACGATTAGCGAAGCCATGCGCTATTACAAAGCCCTCGGCAAACAAAACGTGATGATTAAGATTCCCGGAACCGCTGAAGGGTTGCCGGCAGTCGAGCGAGTCATCAGCGAAGGAATTAACGTTAACGTGACTTTGCTGTTCTCGGTTGACAGCTACGTCGAAACCTTCTGGGCTTACATTCGCGGTTTGGAAGCGCGGGCGGCTAAAGGTTTGGATGTGAGCAATGTTGCTTCGGTTGCCAGTTTCTTCTTGAGCCGGATCGACAGCAACATTGATGGCAAGATTGACGAGAAACTCAAAAACGTTACCGATATTTCCACCAAAGCCAAACTGGAAGCGGTGAAGGGGAAAGTGGCGATCGCCAATGCCAAGGTAGCTTACCAGAAGTATAAAGAGATCGTCGCGAGCGATCGCTGGCAAGCTTTAGCTGCCAAAGGAGCCAAAGTCCAGCGCCTGCTGTGGGCTTCCACCAGCACCAAAAACCCCAACTACAGCGATGTCATGTACGTCGATGAATTAATCGGCCCCGACACGGTTAACACTTTGCCGCCGAACACTGTGGAAGCTTGTTTCGATCACTGCGATGTCGCACCCCGCATTGAGAACAACGTCGAAGAAGCTTACACCCTGCTCGAAAGTCTTAAAGATCCCGACATCGACATCAACTTGGACAAAGTGATGGCAGACTTGCTCTTGGACGGAATTGAGAAATTTGTCAGCCCCTTCCAATCTTTGATGGATTCCTTGGAAGAGAAAGTTAAGCGGCTGGCAACGGTGTAGTCTACCGATTTGGTATCAGTAAGGGCAGAAACTCTCAGGAGTCATAATACATAATGATTGTGGCTCCTGAATCCTTAGAAATTGTCCGTCTCCAATTATTGACGAGGCCGAGATTATGGAAAATTTGTGTACGAACGTACACAATTCCCTGATCAAAGAATATCAAATCCGCAATCCCTGATTTTTCATCCCGAACTGCTACGGAAATTTTATGTTATCAACTCATACCATTCAACAAAGCGAGGACGGCAACGCCCAACTGGATATCGCTGAACGGGCGAGACTTCAAGAACTCGAATCGATAGTAGAACAAGGACTTCAGACTTTTTACGAAGTCGGCAAAGCCCTTGAGGAAATTCGAGAACAGAAATTGTACCGGGAAACCCACAAGACTTTTGAGGCTTATTGTCAGGAAAAGTGGGGAATAACGAAACGAAGAGCTTACCAGTTCATTGACGCGGCTGAGATTATGGAAAATTTGTGTACGAACGTACACAATTCCCTAGTCAAAGAATATCAAATCCGCCCATTAAAGGGACTGCCCGCCGAGCTACAGCTAGAAATTTGGCAAGAAGCAGTAGAGTCATCGCCCAACGGCATTCCCACTGGTGCAACCGTTAAGCGCTTGGTTGAGGAGCGATTTCCTTCAAACGGAAACGGTCGAACGCCTAAAGATAGTGCTTCAGAATTGGAGAAATTGCGATCGGACAATCAGCGCCTTAGAGAGCAAATCCGAGAGCAAAACAGAGATAGGGATCGTCGTGCTGCTGCTGTGGCGCTGGAATTGGAGCAACTTCGAGCCGAAAACAGGCAGTTGAAAGCTGAACTGCAGCAGCGGGATAAAGATTGGGAAATCCGTCTGGCGGTTGAGAGAATAAAAATTAGAGAGGAAGTTAGGGCTGAACTCAGGGAGGAAATCAGGGCTGAACTCAGGGAGGAAATCAGGGCTGAAATCAAAGCCGAATATGAAGGGCAAATTAATTCCCTCACTCAGCAACTAGCGGAAATGACAAAAAACTATCAAGCTGTATTAGCCAGACTCACAGCTTTAGAAGGAGCAAAATTAAAAAATGGTAACGCTACTTGAAAATCCACTGCGCGTCGGTTTGCGAAAAGAACGAGTGCCGGAACCACAAATTCTGGTAATCTTCGGAGCTTCTGGGGATCTCACCCAGCGCAAACTCGTACCAGCAATTTATCAGATGAAGCGCGATCGGCGCTTGCCACCGGAAACTACCGTCGTAGGTGTGGCCCGCCGCCCTTGGAGTCACGATTACTTCCGAGAGCAAATGCGCGAAGGCATTGAAGAATTTGGCGGTGGCATTGGCAACGAAGAATTTTGGCAAGATTTCGCTAAAGGTTTGTACTATTGTCCCGGCGACATTGACAACCCCGAAAGCTATCAAAAACTCAAAACTTTCTTAGCGGAACTCGACGAAGAAAGGAGAACTCGCGGCAATCACATATTTTATCTGTCAGTTTCCCCGAACTTTTTCCCAGAAGCAATTAGGCAACTGGGCGCGGCTCAAATGCTGGTTGACCCAGTAAAACACCGCTTGGTAATTGAAAAACCCTTCGGCCGCGACTTGAGTTCGGCAAAAGCTCTCAACCGAGTCGTGCAGCAGGTTTGCCAAGAACAGCAAGTTTACCGGATCGACCACTATTTGGGTAAAGAAACTGTTCAGAATTTAATGGTGTTCCGGTTTGCTAACGCGATTTTTGAACCGCTGTGGAACCGACAATTTGTCGATCACGTACAAATTACAGTTGCAGAAACAGTAGGCGTAGAAGACCGGGCCGGTTACTACGAATCCTCTGGGGCTCTGCGGGATATGCTGCAAAACCACTTGATGCAGATTTTCTGTCTGACGGCGATGGAACCGCCGAACTCGCTCGACGCTGACAGCATCCGCACCGAAAAGATGAAAGTTCTGCAAGCAACTCGCTTGGCAGATTTGAATAATTTGGACTTCTCAGCGATTCGGGGTCAATATTCCGCAGGTTGGATGAAGGGCAAACAGGTGCCGGGGTATCACGATGAACCGGGGGTTGCTGCCAACTCGACGACGCCAACTTTTGTGGCGATGAAATTTATGATTGACAACTGGCGCTGGCAGGGAGTGCCTTTTTACCTGCGAACCGGCAAACGGTTGCCGAAAAAAGTTAGCGAAATTGCGATTCAGTTCCGCGAAGTGCCGCTGTTAATTTTTCAGTCCGCAGCCCAACAAACAACTCCTAACGTTTTGACGATGCGGGTGCATCCGAATGAAGGAATTTCGCTGAGGTTTGAGGCGAAAATGCCGGGGCCGGATTTGCGGACGCGGACAGTGGATATGGATTTCAGTTACGGTTCTTCCTTTGGGGTGACATCTTCGGATGCTTACGATCGCCTGTTAATTGATTGTATGCTGGGCGACCAAACTTTGTTTACCCGTTCTGATGAAGTGGAGGAAGCTTGGCGGGTGGTAACGCCGGCCCTGATGGCTTGGGAATCGTCCAACGACCAAGATTTGGTTCCTAAATACGAAGCGGGTACTTGGGAACCTGCGGAAGCAGAATTGCTAATTAACAGAGACGGCCGCAAATGGCGCAGACTTTAAGAGTCATTAGTCATTAGTCCTTAGTTAGCCGATTTTAAGAGTCATTAGTCCTTAGTCATTAGTCCTTAGTTGGCAGACTTTAAGAGTTATTAGTCATTAGTCATTAGTTGGTCGATTTTAAGAGTCATTAGTCCTTAGTCATTAGTCATTAGTTGGTCGATTGTAAGAGTCATTAGTCCTTAGTCATTAGTCCTTAGTTATGGATCGGCATTAGTATTTGCAATTAGCTGAGAACTGCTAACTATAGCGGTGATCGAGCGTGGTGAAGTATGCCCGCGGCGGCCTAGGCCCACGGAGGCTTAGACCGCATAGTACCTCATACCAGAGCACAGAAAGGCTATAATAAGGGCTAAATGTAGCCAGTCTCAGTGAGGTAATCTACGCTCCAGTAATGGGTAATGGGTAACGGGTAATCTATCAGAAATCATAGCTAGTAGCTAAGCCGAAATCAAATTACTAATCCGGCAATTACCTATTCCTTATTACCGATCGCTCGTGCGTACTTCATTACTGAGAACCGCTATAATAATGGCTAATGACTAATGACCAATGACTAATGACCAATGACTAATGACAATGACCAATAACTAATGACCAATGACTAATGACCAATAACTAATGACCAATGACTAATGACCAATGACTAATAACTAAAAACAAAGGAGAGAAGATTTATGACGATGACACCGATGAAAGCTCCGCCTCTGGTTTCGCTGCAAAGTCCTAAAGATGTGTCGATCGACCAAATAGAAGCAGAATTGGGTCAAATTTGGGAAAGTTACAGAGAATCTGGCTCAAAGGGCGATGTTCCGATCGCTAGTAGGGCAACAACTTTTACCTTTATAGTCTACGAACCGGAAGAAACTCAGCAGTTATTGGCGGATCTGGGGTTTTATGACGGGCCGGTGGACGGTATTACCGGGCCGATGACGGCATCTAGCATTAGGGATGCTCAAAAAGCTTACGGACTGCCGAGAACTGGCAAATCTAACACTGAATTGCTGGATACTTTGCGGGAAGAAGTGGCTCGCAAAAATTCCAAGGGCGAGGTTTTGGGGCCGACTGGTTTGGGTTCCGGGGGTTCGGGGGTGGCTGATGCGATCGTGGCTGCCAATCCGTGCCGGATTATTGCTCTGTGCCCGACGGCGGGGGAAGATACGGGGGTGCAGGCTCAAGTGGCTGCTTACTGTCCGGTGCACAAGCGCGGGAGCGGCAATCTGATCTGCTGCGAGTATATTACGCTCAGGGGTACGGAAGCTGCTTTGGAACGGGTGAGCGGCATAGTGACGGCGCTGACTATCCCTGATTTGCCGACGCTGCTGTGGTGGAAGGCGAATCCCGATGCCGATCGAGGTTTGTTCCAGCGGCTGGCGGCAATTAGCAGTTCTGTGATTGTTGACTCTAGCAGTTTTGCCGAGTGTGAAGCCGAATTGCTGTTGATGCAAAGTCTGATCGAGGAGGGAATTCCGATCGCGGATCTCAATTGGCGTCGGCTGGCCGCGTGGCAGGAGTTGGCTGCTGAGGCTTTTGACGCCCCGGAACGTCGCGCGGCGATTCGGGAGATCGATCGGGTGACGATCGATTACGAAAAGGGCAATTCTAGTCAAGCGCTGATGTATTTGGGCTGGCTGGCGAGCCGACTTCAGTGGCGTCCGGTTGCTTTCAAACAGGAAGAGGGCGATTACCACATCAAGCGAATTAAATTTGCGGGGCCGGACGAACGGGTTATCGAAGCCGAATTAGCTGCTATTCCTACTGCTGATTCGGGCGATGTCGCGGGCGATTTGATTGCTCTGCGTTTGAATTCTACAAACGAAAATGCTGACTGCGGTACGGTTCTGTGTTCGGAAGATGGTGGCTGTATGCGAATGGAAACCAAGGGTGGCGCTCAAACCGCTCGGTTTAACGAGGTGAGTCCTCTGTTTGACCAAGTGACGGAACATTTGCTGGGCCAGCACTTGCAGAGTTGGGGCCGAGATGTGCTTTACGAAGAAAGTTTGGCAGTGACGGCCGGGATGCTGAAGTTGTCAAGAAGTTAGTAGTTAGTAGTCAGTAGTCATTACTCAGGAGTCAGCAGTCAGTAGTTGTACGTAGCGACAAATCCCAAAGTCGTTAGTTGCGATCGCTCTTTCGGATATTTGGGGGAAATGTATATTTGGCTGTGGGGTAATTGGTAATTGGGAAAAAGGTAATTGGCGATCGATTCGGGACTCATTACCTATTACCAGACATTAGATTAGCCGATCGCCAAAAGTTCAGGATAGCCGTTGCTATCTAATGACTGTTGACTGATGACTGATGACTGTTGACTGTTGACTGATGACTGTTGACTGTTGACTGATGACTGTTGACTAATAACTAATAACCACTAACCACTAACCACTAACCAATAACCACTAACCAATAACCAATAACCAATAACCAATAACTAATAACTAATGACTTTAGTAATTGCTGGCGAACGCAGCGGTGCGGGAAAGACTACTGTAACGATCGCCCTTTTAGCTTATTTAATCCGCCGCGGCTTGAACGTGCAATCGTTTAAGGTGGGCCCGGACTACATCGATCCGATGTTTCATGCTTTTGTCACCGGTCGCCCCTGTCGGAATTTAGACCCGGTATTAACGTCTGAATCTTATGTAAAAAAGTGTTTTGATCGTCACATTCAAGATGTCGATTGTGCCTTGGTTGAAGGGGTAATGGGGCTATTTGATGGAGTGAGTCGAAAGAAGGAAGAAAGAAGTTCGGCAACGGATTTTGTAGCGGATGTAGCGGATGGCTTGAACGTGGGGAAAGAAGAATTAGATTATTCTGTTGCTTTTGCTTCTACGGCTCATGTTGCTTGTTTGCTGAATTTGCCGGTATTATTTGCGATCGATTGCAGCAGGCTGTCTGGTTCTGTGGCTGCGATCGCCCACGGTTTTCGTTCTTTTAACCCAAATCTTAATTTCGCTGGTTTGGTGCTGAATCGGGTGGCTAGCGATCGACATTTGGAGTTGCTTGCTGATGCTCTCAAACCGCTCAATTTACCTGTTTTGGGCGTTTTGCGTAGGGATGAGGCTGTTACTATTCCCGATCGACATTTGGGTTTGATTCCGGCCCAGGAGTTGCCGAATCTTCATGCTGCGATCGATAAGTTGGCGGATTTGGCTGCTGTTAGTTTTGACTGGGATCAACTTTTGCCTTTGTTGGCTGCGACTCGAAATGGGGGGGGTGAGGGGTCTGAGCAACCTTCGGATAGATACAGTCTCCCTTCGGTTATTATAACTCACAAAAATGATGCTGTCAACTGTTTGGAAAAACAATTGGGGGTGAGGATTGCAGTTGCGCGCGATCGGGCTTTTAATTTTTACTATCAGGACAATCTTGATTTGTTGGAAGATTTGGGTGCCGAGTTGGTATTTTGGAGTCCCCTTGATGACTCAGTTTTTCCTGACAACGTGCAAGGGTTATATTTTGGTGGCGGTTTTCCCGAAGTGTTTGCTCAAAAATTGAGCGGTAATGTTTTAATTCGGGATGCGGTAAGAAAGGCGATTTTTTCGGGAATGCCGACTTATGCGGAGTGCGGCGGTTTGATGTATTTGTGCGATTCTATTGTAGGCTTCGATGGCAATTCTTGGCAAGGGGTGGGTGTTTTGAAAACTGTTGCTGAGATGGGAAAGCGTTTGACGCTGGGATACCGGGAGGCTGTGGCGGTGAGGGATAGTTTGGTGTTAAATGCTTTTGATGCGGTTTGGGGTCATGAGTTTCATCGATCGCATTTAACTGTTGAACCGACTAATCCAGTTTATCACAGTTGGAGGTACGGGAAGCGGGGGGAAGTTGAGGCGGTTGCTGAAGGTTGGGGAGTTTGTCAGGTGCACGCTTCTTACTTGCATTTGCATTGGGGTGCTCGGCCTGATATTCCGGCTCGTTTTTTGCAGCAGTGTGCTGATTTTGATTGTAAGGGTAATTTGGGCGATCGAGAAAGCTAATTAGATTTTTTTTATTTTATTAACCGCAGAGGACGCTGAGGGCACAGAGAAGAGAGAGGGTTGCTGTATTAGAATGTTTTTGATGAATGCTGGGAGGGGCTGTTGGGATTTATGAGTGTATCGATTTCGACTAGGCGGTTATTGGCGCAATGGGTGACACCGGAAAATTTTCGGAGTTACGGTCAAGTTATTTTTGCGAGTGTTGATGGCAAGTCTTTTGATGCTGAGGATGCTCAATTAAGTTTGCAAAACGGTATTCCTAAATTTTACATTATGCGGCTGTACCATAAAGGTCGCAAGTTTGGCAAAATTACACGACACGTTCAATGTACTCAATGTTTGGGTTCTTTGGATGGGAAGGATTGGTTGATGGCGGTTGCGCCTCCTGGGGATAGCTATAAACCGAGTTTAGAGGATATGGCTGCTTTTCGGATTCCGGGCAATTGTTTTATTAAGTTAGATGTGGGGACTTGGCACGCTGGCCCTTACTTTGATGCGGACTTTGTTGATTTTTACAATCTGGAATTGAGCGATACTAATGTGGTTGACCATTTTACCTTTGATTTTGTAAAATATCACAATCAGGAATTTGAGATTGTCTGGATTTAATAAAAATTTATCGTATAATTTTGATAGGATATCAACTAGGCTGATTATACCTGCTTAACCGTGTTTAATAGTTTTGGGAGAGGTCTAATAATTATGAATTATCCACTCTATTCTCTTTTGATTTTACCATATACGCGCCGGGAACTCCCTGGATGGGGAAAATTGATGACACTCACAGGGGTGTATCGGGATGATTTGTGGAAAAATGCTCCTATACGGGAGATTCGAGGCAAGTTCCACGGTTATCGGATGGCGATGGATCTTTCCAAGTGGAACGATCGCATGAGCTATTTTTTAGGCCGTTATTATGACTTGCCCACACAACTTTTCATCCAAAATGCTGTACAGCCTGGGGACAGTTTTATTGATGCGGGGGCAAATACGGGCATGATTACTCTTTTGGCTGCTTATCATACAGGAACAACGGGATGCGTACACTCTTTTGAACCAAATCCTCTGGCGTTTCAAACATTAAAAGCTGCGGTAACAGACAATGAATTGCAGAAAGTTTCTCTGCACCAGTGTGGGCTTTCTAACGAGCGAAATGAACTGACACTGACAGTGCCTACAGATGTTACTGGTTTGGGTACTTTCGCTCAACTCCCAGAAAAAGATCGAAGTCTGATTTCTAATCAGTATCAAGTACCTGTGTATCGCGGAGATGAAATGCTCCCAGATAATCTTCCTGGTGCTACTTTTATTAAAATTGATGTGGAGGGGTTTGAGGTGAATGTGATTAAAGGTTTTTCCCAAACGCTGCAAAAGCTTCGCCCTGCGGTGTTGACAGAAGTTGTAGGAAGTCATCTGGAACGGGCTGGTTCAAGTGTAGCAGAACTTTGCTCTGTGATGGGTGACTTTGGCTATGAAGCTTTTAACTTGGAGGCGAAACGGGAAGGTTTTGGCCATCGGTTACAATTGTCTAAAGCGCAAGGAGGAAAGATGACTGATGATGTGGTTTGGCTGTATTCTGAGAGTCCTTTATTTTCTCGCCTGCAACAGTGGATGACACACTGATATTGCAGAGGATAAGAATTGCAAGTGCAGGGAAATCTAGGCTGATTTCCCTTTGTTTTAATATGATCGCTGTCCACGGTGCTAAAACTCTCAATCTGGGAGATGATAATTATGGGATAGATGCGGGGAAACCTGCAAATTTGATTGTGTTGGATGCTGAGGATTGTTATGATGCAATTAGGAGGCGCGCTGCGGTTCGGTATGTGATTTCGCGGGGTAAGTTGCTGGCGGAAACTGCACCTGCTAAAATTAGTTTTTATCCGGTTTGACAAACAATATTTGACGCTGTTAAATTGTGAATTAAGGTGCTATTCCCGATGAGAGTCCGAGAAATTTGGTAGAACAACTGCTGCTGCAAGATGCCAAGGCTGGTAATTCCATAGTGATTCGTCGCGGTACAGATAGATTGTTGGGGGATGCGCCGAGACTGATTGCTGTTTATGGCGGAAATGCTGAATATTGGGATAAAATGACAAGCATTGAGGTTTTTTAAATTAATGGATGTTCGGTACAAGTTCATTGGTTTCGGAACAGTCAGACTCTTCAAAATGTGGAGTTTAAGTTCAAGCGACAGTATCCCAAAACAGCCTCTAAAAATCTGTAGGTAATCAAGTTATGAAAATTCGTTGTATTGCTAAGACTGGTGAATCTCTTCCTGAAGAATATATAGATCCGCCACGCGGTTACACCAGAAAAGTTGAGTTACCACTAACTATAGGTAAGGAATATGTTGTTTATGCTATCCGAGAATGGCAAGGGACTATTTGGTACTACATCTGCAATGATAATTATAGCTATTATCCCATCCATAATCCGGCACCGATGTTTGAAGTAATTGACAGTAGAGTTTCTAAGTATTGGCGGTTTGAACTTTCGCCCAATGGCTTGTTAATGATAGCGTTTGAACAGTGGTTTACCGATCCTTATTTTTATGATAAGCTGACGGATCAGGAAGAGGCGGAGGTTGAGATTTTTGATAAGGTTAAGGAATTGATGGATGCTGAGGATTTTACTTTGCCTCCGCTGGATGTGGCAGTTGAGAAGTTGCGGGAAACTGTCAGTGTTTGAGTGGAAAAAGGGCGCTCGCAAATTGTGTCTCTACCAGCTTGACTCAGATAGCTTAAAATGGTAGAAAAGAGGAATCAGCAGAATTTTGTTAAAAAAATGAACGAAGAATTTGAAATAAATAAAAAATATGATATACTAGACGGCGAGGATGATGTTTTGTTATTGGATAAAGCTACTTTTACGGTGCGGAGGTTTAAAGAGCTAGTCGCTAAGAAGTTTGATTATATACTAAATTATATCGAGGCAGTAGAAAAGGAATCTCGCAATAAATCGATATCTTATTGGATGCAATCTCTGTCGATTAATGAAGAAACAACAATTCCTGCAGGGGATATAAACTGGAGTTCCCCTCAAGAAGGAATTGATTGTCAAATTCTAAAAATAGGTGCCAAAGGTTGGCAAAAAGGAAAGCTTAAAATAGAAGTTAATAAAAGTTTTCAGTCTGTAAAAACGCAGACATCTATAAAGTTTTGTCCTGATGAACTACCAGAGCAAAAATCGCCTTTAGATGATATCAGACAATCCGAGGAATACAAAAAACTTAGCAATAATAACTGAGAGCCCGATCGCCATTACAATACAATAGTCGATCGCACTTATATCTAAATTTGGGATTTTTCACCGCAGATGAGGGCTGATGAACAGGGATGAACGCAGATGTTTTTTAGATAGGGCTGGCGCTGATTTATTTTCGAGTAGTTTGGATTGTGTGGGGCCATTTGGGCGATCGCTCCGAGGTATGGCGCTGCTGTAGAATATTATGCAAGGCCCGGACGATCGATCGCGATTAAGTTTGCACCCAGTACCCGCCAGAACTTTGTTCGCCACAGTTAAATAGAGGTATCGCAGGATTGCGAATTGCGGTTGCTGACGGGTATTTCGCTACAGGGGCCTAACCCCAAGCAATGGATGCTGTAGAAATAGTTGCAAAAGCCTTGACAAATACTTTGAAATGTGGTATGCAAGCAGAATAAGCAACAACAAACCCCCCAAAAATCGGGGGGCTTGAAACTGTCCGCATACCGGAATTCGATCGCGCCAAGGCGTTGATAATTACGGCTGGCGAGGGTGGAAACTTGCGGGAGAATTTACGATCGCGCCCTCAAGACTTCGATCCTGCCACGCGCGATCGATCTTTAGCGGGAACCCCAATCCCTGCGACTTGGTACGTGCAAGCGCAGAGATTCAGACAGTGGTATCGAACTCGAATTGCGAAATATTCCAACATACAAATATGATTCTCGCACCCGCAACCCCGATCGCTCCTCCTGAAATTGGTGTCGAGAAAACGGTCGTCGCCGGACAAGAAATATTAGTGTGTCCTAATCTGGGACTGTTCACCCAACCCTATCATTTATAGGCTTGCCCGTTCTTTGGGTGCCCCTACAGCGGCCCGGCGCTTTGCCCTTGGGGGTACAAATTATCGGTGCTCCCTACAGCGAAGCGGTGATTCTCCGAGTCGCTGCGGTACTAGAATCGCAAGGCATTATATCTGCCGAATCAATTTAGTGCTATTTCTAGGGTTTGTTGTTGCGGTGGAAGCGTCTCTTAGTGCGTCTGGCAATAGCTTTGCGCTTCTGCTTTTCGAGGGGGGTTTCAAAGTGGCGGTGTTTTCTCATGTCGGGGAAAATTCCCGCTTTGGAAACTTGTCGCTTAAACCGTCGTAGGGCTGACTCAATCCCTTCATTTTCGCCGATTACAACTTGGGTCATTCTTTCTCCTGTGGTTCGTTAGATCAAGTTTTATCATATCAAGGTTTCTGGCTGCGCGATCTGTTGGATGTCGGGCGATCGGCCAAAAACCTTAAAATTATACCAAATCCGCTGCTAAGTTGTTGCGCTTCTAGATAGTTGGGGAGAGGGGGAGAGAGGGGG
>NZ_CAWPRX010000045.1:0-2353 GCF_963890365.1 Tychonema sp. LEGE 07196
CCACCCTGCAACCCTCCCCTCCCGCGGGGGGGGAGCAAGATTATGCTTGTTTCTCCCCTTAATAAGAGGGGACTAATGGGGTAAATTTGACTTTTGCAAGAGGTCTACTAAGTTCGCAGTCACAGAAGCCAGTCCTTAAAGATCGGGCTGAAGTCCTGAGTGCGAACTTAAATCGTACCTGCGCGGCGTGTACACCCAAACATCTCCTCCATATTTGCGGGGAATAATCCGAGTTTGACTCGAACCAACAATTACTAAAGTTCTCATATCCGCGTCTTCCGGCTGGAATTCGCCGAGGGTGCAAACGCGCACGGATTGGCCTGGCCTGCCGAGGTTTCGCCCCAATACAACCGGGGTTTTAGCATCGCGACTTTGCAACAAAATCTCGATCGCCCTTCCCAATTGCCACTTCCGCTGTGTTGATATCGGATTGTAAAATGCCACAACTAAATCCGCTTTGGCGGTGGCAGAAATTCGCTGTTCTATGACCTCCCAAGGCTTGAGAATATCCGAAAGCGAAATCGCACAAAAATCGTGTCCGAGGGGTGCTCCGATCGCAGCAGCGGCCGCCTGCATCGCAGAAATCCCCGGTGCTACCCGAATGTCGATGCCTTGCCATTCGGGTTTGCTGTCAGAGTCGATCGCCTCAAACACCGCCGCAGCCATCGCAAAAATCCCCGGATCTCCCGACGAAACCACGGCGACAGATTTTCCCGATGCAGCTAAATCTAGGGCAAAACGGGCGCGATCGATCTCTTCGCGGTTGTCGGAATCGTGCCGCTTTTGTCCTTCTCGCAGGGTTCCGGCTAAGTCGAGATAGAACTTGTAACCCACCCAATCCGTGGCTTCGCGCAAAATTTGCTTAACTTCCGGCGACATCCAGGGCGCGCCTCCGGGCCCGGTACCGACGATCGCCAGTTTGCCGCGACTAATGCCGATCGCGCTTGCATCAATCGGTTCTGCAGCCAGGGCGATCGCGCAAGAAAAGGCGTTTGTGCGATCGTACCCGATTAACTGACTGTTTGCACCCGCTGCAGTCAGGGCAATTTGGGCGGCGGTGACATCAAAACTGGCATTATATTCTATTAATTTAACTGAGTCGAATTTCACAAGTTCGGGAAGATTCAAAAAACGCACGGGAACTTTGAAAAATTGACTAATTGCTTCTAAAGTAGGATTTCCCATCTCATGTTTTAAAGCAAAAAATCCGGCAACAGAAGCTGCTGCTAAATCGGTATTTTCTAAGATTTGCTGCACGTAAGAAACTGCTACTTTCGGCTCAATATAGGATAGATTTGTGAGTGCAAATGCTGCAATTTGCGGGTGGTAAACTAAACAGTCGGGTGTCGGTACAACTGCTTTTTCGGTGACGCGGATGGTTAATTTGGCTGCGGGGGCGATCCTCTCCGTTGTAGCCCCCGTAGGGGCGGGCTGCGAAGTAGGCAAATTGCTCTCCCAAAGCCAGTTAGCAGCCCCTTCTAGCTGTACTTTTGCCCCGGCGAGCAAATTTGAAATAAAAGTCTTCGCGTCCTCTGGATTCGCCAAATAATAGCCTTGGGGAGGACTTAGCAGGGCGGTGCGAAAGCGGATATCTCCGGTGGTGGTGATGGCGGGCTGCACGCCGAGGGCCGCAGCAATTTCTCTGGCCAAGTCATTTACGCCGTGCAAGCCGCCCAGCAGGGGTACTACGGCGCTTCCGTCTTCGGCGACGGCTAAGACTGGGGGTTCGGCGCGTTTGTCTGACAGCAGCGGGGCGAGGGTGCGGATGATGATTCCGGCGGCGCAGATGGCGATGATTGGGGTTTGGGTTGCGAACAATTCCTGCAGTGTTTCGCCGAAGTTGCTAAAGTTGATGTCTGTGTCGGATGTGCGATCGACTAAACCGTAAATCTGGGAACCTGGGAAGACTGCGGAGATGGTTTGGGCGATCGGCAGGCTGTTTTGACCTAAGATAACTATTGCCGGAGGTGTTCGTTTCACTGCTGTAAATATGCCTGTGTTTGGATTGATTTGATTATTTTAATTGGTTCTTAGCACCATAAAAAATATAGTAGGGTGCGTCGCAATGAAGAATCTGTCAATCAACTCGAAAATCTCCCAGCGATGCACCGTACAACCGGCGGGTAAGATGCCCGTTCCCCAAAAATTGACACCAATTAATGTCAAGATTCAGACAGAGGAAAATTCCCAGTTGTGGGAATCTTACTTTACCGCAAACACGTCATTACCAAACAGCATTATATTCATCAATTAATTCGCTATTTTGAAACAGCAGGCATTAAGCTGTTGTGCAAATAAACATTGTATATTTTGATGACGATCAAAAATCGTCAAATCCTCTCCCCCTCTCCCC
>NZ_CAWPRX010000046.1:0-19150 GCF_963890365.1 Tychonema sp. LEGE 07196
GGGGAGAGAGGGGGAGGGGGAGAAGATTTTTGAGCGAGCGTCGAAATATAGCGGTTATCAAAAAAGCGAGGATAGCCGAATGCCCAATGCCCAATGCCCAATGCCCCACTGCCCTGTTTGGCCCACTGCCCTGTTTGGCCCATGCCCCATGCCCAATCCCAGATAGTACCTCATCTTTCGCTTGAAAGGCTATATATCTTCTTAATAAGTCTATTGCTTTAACTAATCCCTTAAAATGTGGAAAGCGCTAATTTAAAATATCAGGTAATTATCGAACATGACTATTGAATTAACAAAGGGTGACAGATTTAATCTTTCTAAAGAAGCTCCTGATTTCAAGAAAGTTGCGATCGCCCTGGGGTGGCAAGTCAGCCAGACAGCACAAAACTGCGACATTGACGCATCTGTGTTTATGTTAGGCGCTGACGGTCGGATTCCCGATGAAAAGTATTTTGTATTTTACAACAATCTGACCTCGCCGGACGGTGCGGCGCGACATTCGGGAGACAGCAGGAATGGACAAGTTGAGGGAGATGATGAGACGGTTTATCTGGATTTGAGTAAAATCAATTCGGCGATTCAGGAAATTGTATTTGTTGTGACTCTTCACGAGGGACAGGAAAAAAATCAAAGTTTTAGTCAAGTTACAAATGCTTTTATCCGGCTTTACAATTCCGAAACTGGAAATGAATTGGTTCGGTACAATTTAAATCAGATCTTTTCTCAAGAAACGGCTTTGGAATTTGGACGTTTGTACAGAAAGAATGGCGAATGGAGGTTTCAGGCGGTAGGACAGGGATATAATGCTGGGTTGCAAAGTTTTGTGGACAAGTATTATGTTGAGAATGCGGTTGATAAAAGCTCGAATGCTGGTGAAAAGGTTGACGATGCTGAGGTTTTGAGGCAGTTTAGCGATCGGGTGGATCGGTTATTGCGCGAAGAGGCGATCGAGGAGACACCAATTCCAGCATCTAGCGAAGCGGTAGAACAGCCGGCTGCTATTGCGGTTAATGCGGATACTTTGGAATCCGAGGAAGAGGCAAAAATTGATGATTCTGCACTAGAAAATCTGGAACCAGCTATTACTTCTGAGGAATTTTGGAAACGGTATGAAGAAGGAGAACGCGACTTTACAGGGATTAACCTAGCGGGAGTAAATCTAAGTGGCAAAACTCTCGACTCTAATGTCAGCCTAAGTCAAGCAAACCTGAGCAGTGCCAATCTAGCAAATGCCAACTTAACAGGGATAAATTTGATTGGAGCTAACTTGCAAGAGGCAAATTTGAACTCAACAAACTTGCACACTGCTGATTTGATTGAAGTTAACTTGAGTGGGGCAAACTTAACCCAGGCAACCTTGTATTGTGCCAGACTAATTCAGGGAAATTTGAGCCAAGCCAACTTAAGTGAAGCAAAGTTAGATAGTGCAAACCTGACTACAGCAAACCTAAGTAGAGCTAACTTAACTCAGGCAAGTCTGCATAATGTTAACCTGACAGGAGCAGACCTAAGTCAAGCGAAGGTAACTAAAGTCAACCTAAGTTATGCAAACCTCAGCGGCGTTAACTTAAATGGGGTAAGTTTGATAGGGGTCAATCTTGCCGGAGTCAACCTGAGCAACATGAATCTAAGTGGGGTAAGCTTAACAGGGACAAACTTAAGTCAAGCTAACCTCACGGGAATTAACTTGAGTGGGGCAATTTTGACTGGGGCTTATTTGCGGGGAGCAAACTTGGATGGTGCCAACCTAACAGGGGTAAATTTGGTTGGAGTAAACTTTGAGAGTGTTAATCTGAGTGGTCAAAACTTTAGCGGGTTCAACCTCTCTGGAGTTAACCTGAGCTTCGCCAACTTGAGTGCAGCAAATCTCGCTTCAGCAAACCTGTGCGGAGCAAATTTGAGTTATGCAAACCTAGAAAAAGCTAACCTGAAAGATGCCAATTTGGTTGGAGCAAATATGGATCGTGCAACACTCGCAGGTGCAATTATGCCAGACGGGACAATTCACGAATAAATGAAAGTGCGATTTTTGTACTAAGGACTTCAGTCCTTATATTTCTGGATTTAAGCGCTGTGACTCGGAGAAACCGGGTTTTTTATCGATCGCGCAAGGAAACCAAATATTGTCGCAAAAAACCCGGTTTCTGGCCCGGCGCGTACTGGAATTAAGGGCTGTGACTCCGAGAAACCGGGTTTTTTCCCGCATCGGCGCGCCCAAACGCAATATCTCGAAAAAACCCGGTTTCTGGCCCAGCGGGTACTAAATTTAAAGGCTGTGAGTTTGAGTATAATTAGGGTTAAATGTCCAATATTATAGATTTGAGATGAGTGAATCTGACACGGAAATTATAGAATCTACCCTCAGATGGATGACCGAGTTTGTCGAGTTGCCGCATCCAGTTTTCAGCGATTTACCAATTTGTCCCTTCACTAAAAAAGCACGGTTGGCCAATCAAATTTTATTCAAAATCGAGCGGTTTTCAGCGCTGACTCAGTTTGAGACAGATTCTACTATCATGAAATCGATTCATGAATTTGCTAATTCCGAATTTGAAATAATGTTAGTGATTAATCCCGATAAAACTGCGATTAGTGCGCCACAAACTCAAGAGTTGATGGACAAATTAAACACTCAGATTTCTGAGTTGGGATTGCTGGCTTTTCACACTCATCCCGAAGAAAATTTTAATATTGACGGGCTTTATACTAGGAGGATGCCGTATCCCGGCTTCACTGTGCAAGTAAATTCTAAGCTGAAGCCGGCTTCTGATGCTTTAGAGAAAACTGAATATTACAAGAATTGGACGGCGCAACAACTCAAAGATTTCGGGATTCCGAGAAATTGACGATCGCCCGCTAGCCCCTTTTTCCCTGTCTTGCTTCGCGCCCTACGCCTCTTCGCAGTTTACTCTTCCTCTTCCCCAGTTCCCCGCGTCTCTCCTAGCCATTACAATAAGTTCAGGAAAAAATCTTTACACATAAGAACTCATGCAGCTCAAGTCCACAACCCGCCATATTCGCATTTATACCGCCATCCTCGAAGACAACGAACTCGTACCCAGCAATGACCTTTTGACGATCGACATTGACCCGGACAACGAACTCAACTGGAATGACGAGTCAGTCAAACAGGTATATGCCAAATTCGACCAACTCGTAGACTCCTACGAGGGCGAAGACTTGACAGAGTACAACCTCCGCCGGATTGGTTCGGAATTGGAGCATTTGGTGCGATCGTTCTTGCAAAAAGGCCAAATCAGCTACAACCTCAACACCCGCGCTGTCAATTACAGCATGGGACTTCCCCGAGTTGATGCCAAAATTCACCTCTAAGGCGAAAGTCGGAGAGGGGGAAAGGGTGCGATAGGGATTGGGGGAGAGGGAAGAGTGGGAGAGAGTCTGATGGGAAAAATCATCCCTATTTCCTCTTCTTTCTCCCCTCAAACCTCAATATTGAGCCGTTAAATTCTTGACAATTCCATTCCCGCACTGCTGCGATTACGCCGAATTTCCCCGATCCTTATTCTTCAGTTCCCTTGGTTTCTGCGTCTTTCCCACTGTCATTCGGATCGATCGCACAATTGGGATCGCGAGCCAAAAACTGCTTTACTGCAAGTTGGCGGTTAGTCATAAACTGACCCCAAGCGCCGGGAAACATCTGATCCAAGGTTTCCACCAGCGCCCAAACTTCAAGATTCATCACTTTGTAATAAAAACCGTGAGAATGCTGAATCCTAGTCAGCATTTCGTCTACCTCAACAGGAGGTAGCAGCTTCGGATCGCGTAAATTATCGCCAAAGGCGCTGGACTCATGTAGGGGCATGGTTAAAAATTTAACAGCTTACTGATTGTCGGTCAGTTGATTTTAGATTTTAGATTTTCGCTTGGAAACTGATTCCACGGATGAATCTGGGCGGAATTGTATGCGTCTTAGGCTCAGGTGAAATTTAACTTGACTTGCCCGCGCTCGGCTACAAAGCACCGATCGCCCGATCGACCAAACCGAGAATAGATGTTTATTTATACCTAAAAGGTCAGGATATTTCTACGTATAGCGGTTCGATCGCGTAGTGAGGTATGCCCAATGCCCTATGGCCGGTTTGGCCTATGCCCACCCTTCGACTTCGCTCTTCGGGCAAGATGCCCAATGCCGCATAGTACCTCATCTGAAAGCTCGAAAGGCTATATCTGCATCCTAGCATCAGAGTTCGTCTAAAATCTCAATTAGCTTGAGGGCTGCGATTGCTTCGTCGGCTGTCAGTCTCAGCAATATCCTGACTTGGGCTGGCGTCGCGCCAGCGTCGATTCCTGAAAGCCGATCGCCAGATTCATCCGGGGGTCAACAAAATGGTAGAGTGTTAGTTTGAGTACAAAGCGAAAGTCAAGACTAAAAAATTTTCAGAAAATATCGCCGCGCACACAAAAGTGCAAAAGTGATGAGCTTGGGAACCAAAAAAACCAAGATATTAGGACTGCAAAGTCTTAAGAATCTCCCTCTGCACAAAAAACGGGAGTGTCATATAATCGCCACATATCAACCTGTCGAGATTCAAGGGCTAAAATAGTTCAGATCGGCACGGCCCAAAGGCGTCAGGAACCCTTATGCAAAACTCTATGCCAAAACACTACCTGTGGGCTGTAGGTGAAGGGATCAAAGCGTGTAAACCAGGCGATCTAATCGGAGGTCGCTATTTGGTCAAGCGCGATCGGCTTCTTGTCGATACTCAACCCGAACAGTTGCCGGAACTGCCCGAAGAGATTCCGAGCGCGATCGTTCCTTATTTGAGATTGTTTGCCTATCAGTTGCACGTACCTCAAGTATACGGGCTGATATCGTCCCAGACGAGCAAACTCTCAGGAGATATCTGGCTGCTGGAAAACGCGCCTATTGTGAAGGTGACGGAATCTTTAATGCCGGAATTGGCAGACTCCTGGAAAGGAGCCTCCGCCATGCGACAGCTCAATTGGCTGTGGCAAATTGCCAAGTTGTGGCAGCCTTGTATGGCTCAGGGCGTGGCTTCCACCCTGCTGACTCCCGAACTGTTGCTGGTGTCGGGCCAGTTAGTCAGGTTTCTGGAATTGCAGCCCGATCGCAAACCGCCGAATTTGTCGCAGTTGGGCAAATTGTGGCAGCAGTGGATCGATGATGCTCACCCCACGATTGCCAATTTTTTGAGGCAACTTTGCCAGCAAATGGTCGCCGGTCAAGTGCGCCAAGGCGAACAACTCATGGGCCAGTTGGATAAAGCTCTGGCAAAATCCGGCCGATTTTACGATCGTCACATTGAGATTGCTACGGGCACAGATGTAGGCCGAGCCCGAGCTCATAACGAAGATGCTTGCTATCCGCCCGATGGTACGGTATTTGCCGGACTCCCCGGCGCGTCGGCTTGCGCGATCGTCTGCGACGGTATCGGCGGACAAGACGGCGGCGAAGTCGCTTCGGAATTGGCGATTGCTGTACTTCAGGAAAAATTGCAGCTTCTTCCCCTGCATCAAGCTAATTGGGACCCGCTGAGCCTGACTTCCAAGCTCGAACGGGCCGCCTGTGCCGCTAACGACAAGATAGCCAGTCGCAACGACAGCGAAAACCGCCAAGGCCGCCAGCGAATGGGAACTACCCTAGTCATGGGTTTAGCTCACATTCACGAAGTCTACGTCGCCCACGTCGGAGACAGTCGGGCTTACTGGATTACCCGCACCGGCTGCTATCAAGTTACTCTCGATGACGATGTAGCTTGTCGTGAGGTGCGTTTGGGTTATTCGCTATACCGCGATGCTTTGGAACAAGTCGCCGCCGGCGCTCTGATTCAAGCTTTGGGCATTACTTCCTCCAACACTCTGCACCCGACAGTGCAGCGATTTCCAGTAGATGAGGATTGTGTTTTTCTGCTGTGCTCCGACGGTTTGAGCGATAAAGACCGGGTTGAGGAATGTTGGGAAGCGGAAATTTTGCCAATTCTCGACGGTAGCATTAATGTGGCGAAGGCGCGCGATCGACTGATCGAGATTGCTAATACCAAAAACGGTCACGATAACGTCACCGTGGCTTTAATTCACTGTCAAGCACATTTGAAGGACAATGGCAATACTTTGACAGAATTGTCTGTCGCACCTTTAGATGTGCCGATCGAACTAATGCCCGACACCGAAGATATGCCAACCGATTTGACCGGCAGCACAGCCCTGATCGAGGCTAATTCTCAACTAAAAACGCAGTTAATACAGCCGCCAGACAGAGGCAAAAGTCTATTTTCGCTGTTAGTAAAAATAGTTTTTTTGTTAGGTTTGGGAGGTGTATTTGCTTATTTTTTCATTCCTCCGGTGGGTCGGGCGATCGATACTGCCGGGGAGTCGATTTTCGGTAAACGCGGTTTAATTAATGCTCGGAGCGAGCCGGAGAAAACTGTTCAACCAGTATCTTCTGAACTCAATTATTTAGAAAAAGGCTCCTTTGTAGAACTCAAAAATTCTGGTAGTGGGGAATTGGGCGCTTCGGGCGATCGCTTGGATTTGCGATCGGCAATCGGTGAGTTGACTGTCAAAGGAACAGTCGCTGCAGGCAGCGTTTTGCAGGTGACAAACAAACAGCTTACGCCTCAAGGCAATTGGCTGGAATTAAAAGTTTGTTCGCTTCCTGCAATAGTGCCGTCGAACTCTCCCAAACCAAAATCAAATAAAGATTTTTCTACTGTTTCCCAACCAACAATCAGTCCATCTCCCGCTGCGGCCAGTCCCTCGCCTTCGCCGGACATTAAGCCAACAGTTGCAGTAGAAATCGCCAAACTGCAAGCGGGAGAAATCGGATGGATTCAGGAAAAAGATGCCGTTTCTAAAGTAGCAATCAACCCAACTCCCAACCCCACTCAACAGGGGAAATGCGCTGTTGGTTATGACTCAAATTCCAATTCTAATTAATTATCGTCGGTCATCGCTCATTAGTTTTTTTGTGATCCAAGTTTGGTTAATTACTCGCAATCAAGGGTGTTTCTTCAGATGGGATCGCGCGTGGGGAATGCGAGTCCGCAGCATGAAAATCTATCCAAGTCCAAACGATCGAACGGGCAGAATAAAAGCCTATGCAAGTCCGCACGCCCGATCGGTCAAGCGCTTTATTTGTGAGTGAGATATGTTGCTAATTCTGGAATTTCACCCGCGCGCTGCCACTCGGCTTCGCCCAGCCGTACTTTGGTGCGATCGGTAATCTTCTGCACATCTTGCAATTGCTTTTTCGTATAAGGCCCCTCGGCTTTACCGCTGCGAAATACGTACCATTGAGCCTGTTCTGGTTTGGGCTTTTTCGTTGGTGACGATCGCTTTTGAGGTGGTGAAGTTGACTTTCTGACAGGCCTCATCCGAGTATTGCCCAACTCGGCTGCAAGCTGGTTGAGTTCGACTTCAACTGGATCTGGATCGGATAAATTAGTATTGGACGATCGCCTTTTAGCTGAAGTTTTAACTGAAGGCTGACCCCTAGCAATGTCTACTTCGCGACGCGAACCCCAGAAATGCCACAGCACAACCCAAACTAGCGCCACGATATATCCTAAAATCTGTTCTTCTGCTTTTAACCATTCTGAAGGTTCTCCAAACAGCCGATAACCGATCGCACCAAATACGATCGCGATCAGATTGAAATAAATTAGATAGGTAGCATCATTAGCAGCTAAATGCCAACTCGTTGTATGGCGAACAAAAGATTGACTCGCTGCTGTTTGATTGTGTTTCCAACTTTTTCTAGCTTGAATGTGACTGTATCCGGGAGAGTCAGCGGGCCACCATGTCGCAGCCCAATTAAGCAAATGCGCCGACCAATGATGCCACACTGCATATCCAACTATACCGCTCCAAAATACGCAAACAACTAACAGAAAAGTTGTCAGCGGCAGTAGCTTTATTGGCACCATTTCGGCCGTGACAATAGTTAGTAAAAAAAACGGAGTACCAGTCAGAATTGGCACAAACAGAATTTCCAATATCTTTAGCAAATAGCTATATAAAATTCCGAGGAATTTGACCAAAATTTTGATTAGCTTGGCAAAGCGAAAGTGATACAAATAAGTAGATGCGATCGCACTTCCTAGAATTAAAGCAACAATCTCGCCCGAAGAATTTCCCATCGGCACCATGAAAAGGGCGATCGCCGGAATTCCCATAACAATAGCAGCAGGCAGCGTAGCAAATGCAATAATGCCTTCCCTCCAGTGCAGCCAAGCGGATACTGTTGCTGTCGGCGGCGAGTGACTGTGGCGGCGGATTTCCACCCACTCAGCAAATTTACTTAGGCCCCAATGGTAGAAAGCAAATAACGGTATCTGACACAACCAAGCAAAGACGATCGCACCTTCAAAATCAGAATTGCTGATGCTGCGCCAGTACGCTGTGTTAAATCTGTAGTAGTAGTAATAATATCTAGGCAGCAGCACCCAAATAATCAGCCAAAAGCCAATGCTTAAGGCAAACCCTTTTGCCCATGATGCAGGATAGGGAAGAAACTTGGGCCAGTTATTCATGATGGCGACAATGGGAACGGATTTCAATATTGTCCCACTACACTTGACCTGCGGCAATTGTATTTATAACCTTTCTGTGCTCTGGTATGAGGTACTATCCGGGATTGGGCATTGGCCCGCGCAGGGCATTGGGCGTTGGCCCGCGCAGGGCATTGGGCATACCTCACCACGCGATCGAACTGCTATAGCGTTAAATCTTCCCACCGCTAGGGTTGTGTCAGGAAACATTAGTTTTTTTCCATTCAGTCAAAAACAATCTCAAAATTATCTGTGTTTATCTGCAATTATCTGCGGTTTTAGCATCAACACAATCGATAGTGAATTGGTATTGCATAAGTCCTCGATTAATATATCAAGCGCCGATTAAAGGCAGATTGACCCCGATCGACGCAGAGAATTTTCGATAATTTGTGAGCGAAAAAGGTGTATTGCAAATTAGGTAATTAGGAGCTTGCAAGTACGGTTTGTCTAAAATCTTCGCGATATTAGTTGACCTGATGAAATACTTAGGTCATTTTTTGATTGACAAATAGCAATGTTTATAGTATGTAAGCGATAAAATGGTGCTAAATTAATTTAGCTCCGGCAACGACCGCGCCGGAAACAAAAGGTTACAATCAAACATACATTCTATTTCGATAACAATACTGTTTATAGCTTGAACTCTCAGTGTCCTACAACAACACCTCAACTCAATTTCAATTTGATTCAATCGACAGCGCCCTCGCAGACATGAAAGCAGGCCGGATGCTGGTAGTAGTCGATGACGAAAATCGCGAAAACGAAGGCGACGTGATTTGTGCCGCCCAATTCGCCACTCCCGACAATATCAATTTTATGGCAGTGAACGCCCGGGGTTTGATTTGTCTGGCCTTGAGCGGCGACAGGCTCGATCGGCTGGAACTGCCCCTGATGGTCAGCAAAAACACCGACAACAATCAAACAGCCTTCACTGTCAGCATCGATGCAGTTAATGGCGTCAGTACCGGCATCTCCGCCGAAGACCGCGCCCGCACCATCCAAGTTGCGATTCACCCGGACACTAAACCTCAAGACTTGCGCCGTCCCGGTCACATTTTCCCGCTGCGGGCGATCGACGGTGGCGTTCTCAAACGCGCCGGCCACACCGAGGCCTCGGTTGACCTCGCCAGACTCGCCGGCCTCTATCCCAGCGGCGTCATCTGCGAAATTCAAAACCCCGACGGTTCGATGGCGAGGTTGCCGGAATTAATCGAGTACGCTAAAACCTACAACCTCAAAATCATCAGCATTGCTGACTTAATTAGCTACCGACTCAAGTACGATCGGTTTGTCCGCCGCGAAACAGTCGCCAAATTGCCCACAGAATTCGGCAATTTCATGATTTATGCCTACCGCGACACTCAAGACGATTCAGAACACGTTGCGATCGTCAAGGGCGACCCCGCAGAATTTAAGGACAAACCCGTGATGGTGCGAGTGCATTCGGAATGTCTGACCGGCGATGCTTTGGGTTCGCTGCGCTGCGACTGTCGGATGCAGCTACAAGCGGCGCTGAAAATGATCGAAAATGTTGGTTCTGGTGTCGTAGTTTACTTGCGCCAAGAAGGTAGGGGCATTGGATTGGTGAATAAACTAAAAGCTTACTCGCTGCAAGATTTGGGATACGATACCGTAGAAGCTAACGAGCGGTTGGGCTTTCCTGCCGATCTTCGCAACTACGGCATTGGAGCGCAAATGCTCAACGATTTGGGGGTGGAAAAAATTCGGTTGATTACCAACAACCCGCGCAAAATTGCTGGTTTGAAAGGTTACGGCATTGAAGTAGCCGATCGCGTTCCGTTACTGATAGAAGCCACAGATTACAACTCGATTTATTTGGCAACAAAAGCCGAAAAACTCGGTCATATGCTGCTGCAAACTTATTTAGTAACAGTGGCGATTCAGTGGAACGAAGCGAAGGAAGAAGGAAGAGGTTCGAGGGAAGAAGGAAGAAGGAAGAAGGAAGAAGGAAGAGGTTCGAGGGAAGATGGAAAAGAGGAAGATTCTGCCATCCAAAATCGGTACGGACACTTGGAAAAACTGCGGGAATTGGCGGCCAGCCAAGATTTGGTGCTGAAAGAAGAAGCGCGGCCGGTGGGCGTAGCTTTGTTTGGAGAAGGCTCTCTGATCGTTCACCTCGGCTTCGATCAAGCCGGACTCGCAGCCCCGGACTGGTACAAAGACCAAAACCATCCTTATGTCAAGGCGATCGGGCAAATTCTCCAATCCATCAGCAAAGATCCCAATTTGCAAACATTAGAATTCCTGGTTTCCTCCGGTGGAGACCCGCTCAAAACCCTGCAAGTAGGGATCGATCGAGAAACCTTCCCCCTAGCACAAGTCGCGTCCGCCTGCGCCAAGCTTCAACCCCAAACAATTTATAGTTTTTCGGCTATTCCCGATTCAGGCCTGGGAATGTCAAGCTAGGTTCAGCATTTAAAGAGAGCGAATTTGAGATGGACATGAACGTTGGTGACTTTCTGCACCGGCTCGACCTCCGGGGACAAGCGCTTAAAGGCACCAACCTTAGCGGTGCGGAATTCCGAGGAGCCAACCTTAGAGGTACTGACCTCCGAGAAACCAACCTCAAAGGCGCTATTCTCAGGTATGCAGACCTGATCGAAGCAGATATGACCGGCGCAAATCTCAGTGGGGCGGATTTAACTGAGTCACTGCTCAATGTAGCCAACCTCACCAAAGCCGATTTGACCGGTGCTGTCCTCCGAGAAGCTACTCTGGTTGGAGCCGAACTCCATCAAGCCAACCTCAAAGGCGCAAGTTTGATCAAGGCCAATTTAGTTGGAGCAAATCTCCTTCAAGCCAACTTAACCAGAGCCAACCTCAGCGGAGCCGATTTGCGCGGTGCTCAGATGACCGGCGCGATTTTAGACAAAGCCGTATACAACAACCGGACAATTTTTCCTGACGATATCAATCCAGCCGCAATGGGAGCATTTTTGCTGGCTCCCAATGCGTCGCTCCCAGGATTAAATCTGATTATGGTAGATTTGACTGAAGCGGATTTAAAGGGAGCCGATTTGCGGCGGACAAACTTATACAAAGCTATTTTATTTGGAGCAAAGCTCGATCGGGCAAATTTAGCAGGAGCCAACCTCAGCGGAGCAGATTTGAGGGAAGCCAGTTTGATCTCTACCATTTTAGAAAAAGCTGTTTACAGCAACCAAACATTGTTTTCAGAAGGAATTGACCTCCGTCTCGGCGGAGCTTATTTAATTGCTCCCAATGTATCGCTGCAAGGGGTAAACTTAACCGGAGCCGACTTAAACGGATCGGATTTAAGCGGAGCTAATTTGAGCAATTCTAACTTAAGTTCGGTCAATCTCAAAAATACAGACCTCAGCAGAGCCAGCTTAAAAAAAGCTTACCTCAAAGGTGCCAACTTGGAGGGAACAGATTTAAGAGGAGCCGATTTAAGCAGCGCCATTTTGCACCAAGTAAACTTGAGTTCAGCAGACCTCCGGGGTGTAGACTTAACAAGGGCCGACCTCAGCGGCGCTAATTTAAGCGATGCCGATTTGAGGGGGACAGATTTCACCGGAGCTACTTTGCTGTTCGCTAATTTGAGCGGGGCAGACTTGAGAGGTGTAGACTTAACAAAAGCCGACCTCAGCGGCGCTAAGTTAAACGAAGCAGACCTCAGAAAAGCAGATTTGATGAGAGTAAATTTGGAGGGAGCAGATTTAACTGAGGTAGACTTGAGCGACGCTCATTTATTCCGAGTTAATCTCAGAGGTGCTAACCTGAAAGGTGCTAACCTGAAAGGGGCACATTTGAAGGGCGTATCTTTGACCGACGCTTATTTGAGCGAAACAGATTTGACCGATGTAGAGCTTAGTCCGAGTTGTTTTGAACCGTCATTAGAATCGGAATGGTAATTAGTCAGCAGTCAGTAGTCAGTAGTCATTAGTTGTTAGTTGTTAGTTGTTAGTTGTTAGTTAGGAATGAAAATTTAATAACTTAATTGCTCGTATTGCTCGTTACTTTCGCTCTGCCTGGTAATGCAGGTGCGGAGGAAGAGCCTCCTTCTATCTCGCGGCTTCGGGAGGACTGTCGGAGGTGCTTAAGTTATTAAGTTTTCGCTCCTTAGCCTTAGCAGTTAACAACTAATAGCTGTAAATTCAAGAAAGCGGAAAAAAAACATCATGTAACACTTAACAAGTAATTATTGTAAGACAAAAAATGCCGCCAAATAACATCAGCTAATAACCAATAACCAATAACTAATAACTAATAACTAATGACTAATGACAAACCGTTAGGATCTGTGATTCAAGGTTCCCTCAGTAAGGGATTAGAAGTGCGACTGCACGCTGATGTTTCGGTGGAAGATATGAGGGTGGGGAAATTTTTAGTAGTGCGGGGGGTGCGATCGCACTTTTTCTGTATGCTAACTGACGTGTCTCTGGGAACATCCAGCGGACGCATTTTATCCAACCCTCCTAACCCCAACGACGATTTTTTGATCGCAGTGCTCGCAGGTAGCAGCACCTACGGTACGATCGAGCTTTCGCCGATGTTAATGCTGAGTGCAGAAAAAGAAAAATCTCAAGCAATCTTCGATCCCAAAAGCAAGGGATTCCCTGAAAAGGCGGCGGCGTTAGGCAATTTGGGTTCTTTTGAGGCGCAAAGCGGGGCAGATATGGAACTGCTGCCGGTCAAAACTATTCCCAGCCACTTTTCCCAGGTGTTTGATGCTAAAGAAAGCGATTTTAGAGCGGTTTTTGGCTGGGAAGATGACCCGTACCGCCGCAATTTTGCGATCGGCAAACCGATTGACATGGACGTTCCTGTGTGCTTGGATTTAGACCGATTTGTGGAACGCAGCAACGGAGTTTTTGGAAAGTCGGGAACGGGTAAATCTTTTCTGACGCGCTTGGTTTTGTCGGGAATTATTCGCAAGCAAGCTGCTGTCAATCTAATTTTTGATATGCACTCGGAGTACGGGTGGGAAGCGGTTTCCGAAGGAAAACAATTTAGCACTGTTAAAGGTTTGCGGCAGTTGTTTCCCGATAAAATTCAGATTTATACGCTAGATCCAGAATCGACAAAACGTCGGGGAGTTCGTGATGCTCAAGAGTTGTTTTTGAGTTTCGATCAAATTGAAGTGGAAGATATCTCGCTGGTGCAGCGGGAGTTGAATTTGTCGGAAGCTAGTATCGAAAATGCAATTATTTTGCGTAATGAGTTGGGAACTGGTTGGATCAATAAGTTGCTGGAAATGACCAACGAAGATATTTCAATGTTTTGTGAAGAGAAGCGGGGAAATAAATCTTCGATTATGGCTTTGCAGCGCAAATTAGAACGTTTGAACGATTTGAAATACATTCGCCAACGCTGTCCTAAAAATTATGTAACTGAAGTTTTGCAGTGTTTGGATAGCGGAAAAAATGTAGTGATTGAGTTTGGTTCGCACTCGGATTTGCTGTCGTATATGTTGGCTGCAAATGTGATTACTCGGCGCATTCACGCATCTTACGTGAAGAAAGCAGAGAAGTTTTTGCAGAGTAAGAATCCGTGCGATCGCCCGCAGCCTTTGGTGATTACCATTGAGGAGGCTCACCGCTTTCTCGATCCGGCGATCGTGCGATCGACTATTTTCGGTACGATCGCCCGCGAAATGCGAAAATACTTTGTCACCCTGCTAATTGTAGACCAGCGTCCCTCCGGTATCGACGGCGAGGTGATGTCGCAAGTCGGAACGCGCATTACGGCTTTGCTAAACGACGATAAAGACATTGATGCTATCTTTACCGGCGTTTCAGGAGGCCAAAGTTTGCGATCGGTTTTGTCGAAACTAGACTCGAAACAGCAAGCATTAGTTTTGGGGCACGCCGTACCGATGCCGGTAGTCGTGCAGACTCGTCCCTACGACGAGCAATTCTACAGGGAAATCGGGGATATTGACTGGCAAGAAATGCCGGACGAACAGGTGTTTGCTGAGGCGGAATCTGCTAAAATGGATCTGGGATTTTAACAACAGATTAAACCCTTATAAAATCCCTCTCAATCGGCGTTAATCTCCGTGCATCTGCGGTTAAAAAAATCTAATTCCTATGTTTTAATAATTAATTCAACGCGGCGGTTTTTCTCCCTCCCCACCGGGTTGTCTGAGCCGTCTAAACGATTATTAGGAGTAATCGGTTTAGTTTGGCCGTACCCTTTAGTTTGCATTCGGGTATTCTGCACCTTAAAAACGTTGATAAAATAATATTTTACCGCTGCGGCTCGCTTCTGGGAAAGTTCGAGATTATAGGAATCTGCCCCGTGGTTGTCGGTGTGTCCGTTGATTAATATTTGGGAATTTTTGTAATGTCTCAGCAGCAGATTGATCTTGGCGAGAGTCGGTTTAGCTTGGGCGCGGACGTTATATTTGTCAAAATCAAATAAAATAGTTTATGGTACATTAATTCTGATGCCTTCAGATACTTTTTCGGCGTTCAACTCTGTTTCAATCTTTTTGACAGTCTCGGTTGTTATTTGAGTTGGTAGCTGCTCCTCTGTCGCAGTTAGATTCGCGGTGATATTCTCAACTTTTACTGTAGTTTGAGCAATAATTTCAACTTTAACTGTAGTTGGAGCAATTGGTATTACTTCTAAAGTTGTAACTGCTGTTGATTCTGATTCAACAGTATCGACTTTTGCGGATGTACTGGCAGCCAACTGAGAGGATGAGGTCGCGAAAAGCAATGATGAGATTATCGTAGTATTAATCAGTCTAATTAGCTTTGTCATTTTTCAATTACCTGTTAATTGGAATATTATCGAATAGGGTAATAGAGTTACTCGAATAATTGATAGTGGAATCTATCCGCAAATTATGTGCTTTCGGTTGTAACCAACCTACGAATACAAACTGCCCTTTGAGCGTAGTGCCTGGTTTAATCATAATTTGGGTATTATTGGAGGGAGGTAACAAATTATATCGTTGCCAATAGTTGTCGTAGAGATACATACCATCTTTACCATTAAGTATTACAACTTCCTTGCTACCATTTGTAATCGCCATAGTCACTATAATGCTATCTTCACCAAAGGTAATTTTTGTCAGCCGTCGCCATAGTTGTTGATCGATAACCCGGAGGTCGTAAGTTTGTTCAGGTGGCAGAGAGTTTGTAGTTTTCTGGGCAACCTCTAAACTCGTTTGAGTCGGAATTGGTGTGGGAATTTGAGTTTTTTGTGCTACTGGTGTTTGAGTAGACGGTGAAATCGGTGGAGTCTGAATTGGCGTAGGAGTTGGAGTATTGGGTGCGGGCGATGCGGCGGGTTCTTCTGCTATTGGTGTTTGAGTAGGCGGTGAAATGGGTGGAGTCTGAATTGGCGCAGAAGTTGGGGTATTGGGTGCGGACGATGCGGCGGGTGCTTGTGCCAAGGGGTTTTGCACGCAGGCGACACACACCAGCGATAGTAATGCTAATTGTGGGAAATTTTTAGCTTTCATTGCAGCACCCGATCGAGATTTTGTGCTAATTTTAATATAGAGTGGTAGCTTGTGTTGCGGGTTTAATCTAGCTTTGAGAATTAGATGAGCTACAAAGTGCGATCGCCCTTAAAATCTCTAACTATCGACTATCAAAAAAATTAGTCATGTTTTTGTGTAAAAAGTCCCCTCCCCTCACCCTCTCGCCCCTCATCGTAAATCTATAAAAGTTTGGATCGAGTTAAGTATCGTTAAGCCGATCGGCATAATTGCTTGTTACCAGGCTCTGGTAACGTAGATAGGCGAGGCTCTGCCTCCTTTTGTCTCGCAACTTACAGGAGAGAGGACTGTAGGAGGTGCTTGAGTTATTAAGTTTTCGATCCCAAGTAAACCGTATTGGGCTTGGCATAAGAGATTTCTACAGGGAAAATCCCTGAAAAAAAGACACTCTTATTTTGCTTCGTACTTCGCAATGACAATCTTAACCCAAACCTATTGAATTCTAAATTAGAATGTGTGGCGATCGACAGTTAAATAACATTAGCCCTCATCTAGGAAGCCCGTATCTACACCCCTCCTATCCTCGCTCCTCAATTTCCACAATTTAAGATAGATAAAATTTAGGCATTTAAACGCAAGTTCTAAGGATTTGAATATTTTTTAGCAGCTAGGATTAGGAAAGAGCGATCGTCTCTAACTTTAGGAAAACCCCAAATCAGAGTTTAAGGTTATATTAGTGGCTTGTGACATTCTCGGCTGTCGCAATCGATTGTCAGGGAATTTTGCAACATTCCATATATTTTTTGATACAATATAGGGTGGCTTTGCAGCGCGATCGTTAGTTTGAAAGTCCCAAATATTAAAATTCCAGTCTGTTGAATTCCAAGTATAAACAAACACAACTATAATAAGCAGGATCAGTGTATGTACGGTTTAGTTAACAAAGCGATCGAAGAAATGGTTTGTTCTCGCTTCGGAGAAGAGACTTGGGAAACCATCAAAGAAAAAGCAGATGTAGACATTGACTTTTTCATGACAATGGAAGCTTATCCAGACGATCTGACTCACCGGCTAGTACACTCCGCCAGCGAAGTGCTAGGAATGAGCCCAGACGAGATTTTACAGGCTTTCGGGGAATATTGGGTAATCTATACCGCTTCCGAAGGCTACGCCCAAATCCTCGATCTGGCGGGAGATAACCTGCGGGAGTTTCTGGCCAACCTCGACAATCTCCACGCCCGCGTCGGGTTGAATTTTCCTCAGCTTCAACCGCCTTCGTTTCAGTGTATTGACAACTCCGAAAATAGCATGGAACTTCACTATTACTCTCACCGGCAAGGGTTGGCACCAATGGTGAAGGGGCTGTTGAAAGGCTTGGCGTGCCGATTCCAAACAGAGGTAGAAATTGAGCAAACAAGCGATCGCACTCAGGGTGCAGATAACGACGTGTTCTCCATCCACTACAAATCTAACTGAAGCTATAGCCTCGATCGCAAACATGAGCTCTTCATGAATTAATTAATAATTGCTAAATTTAATACCATTTTTCTAAATATCTGCTATGGATTAAGTATTGGCCCCCCAAAGCATCGGGGAGATTGGGGGGCTAATATCTAGCGCTACTTTATGAAATTGCTATAAAATCTAAACTCTAAACTCTAAACTCGTACCTCATCTTTTTATCGAAAAGCTATATTATGGTTCCCCCTGCATTTAGTTCTCCTCCTTTGATATTTGCAAAGGCTTTTCCATTTCATTTAGCATTTCGGAGACGGGAGACTGAAATTATCCATTTGGGAGATGTTTTAGCTCGAATTTGCCCAGAATTATCTTTGGGAAGTTCCCTGAAGGAACATTTTCGGATCGAACGCCCCAAGATTTCCGTAGAATTTGACGTGATTCGAGAAAAGTCTGACTCGATGTTTTTGATCGAATACTTGCACAGCAAAATCTTACTTAAAGGGCAGATGGTGCCGGCAGAAAATCCAGAAATCATCTTTTTCCTCGGTTCTCCTTGGATCGAAGACTTAGCCGATCTCACTCCGCTGGGGCTGACAATTAACGATTTTGCTCTTCACGATCGGGTAGTGGATTTGCTTTTATTGTTGCAAGGACAGAAAACTGCCTTAGCGGATGCTAAAAAACTCACTGATAAATTAACTAAACAGCGAGCTCAATTGCGATTGGCATTACAGGAAGCAGAACAGGCGGCGAATGCTATGGCTCAAACTCAACAACTCAAAAAAACTCTCCAAGAATTGCAGCAAACCCAAGCGCAACTGATCCAAAGTGCTAAAATGTCTAGCCTGGGTGAACTTGTGGCTGGTGTAGCTCATGAAATTAACAATCCCATCAACTTTATTGTCGGTAATCTCGACTACGCTAGCGATCGCATTCAAGAATTGTTGCAACTGATCAAGCTCTATCAAAAATACAATCCCGATCCTGCACCGGAAATTGAAGCTTATGCAGATGAAATTGAATTGGATTTTTTAGATGAAGACTTGCCTAAGCTTTGTTCTTCCATGCGGGTGGGTGGTGACAGAATTCATAATATCGTGCTGTCGCTGCGTAATTTTTCTCGCCTAGACGAAGCGGAAATGAAGTTTGTCGATATTCACGAAGGGCTCGATAGTACCCTGCTAATACTGCAACATCGCCTCAAGGCAAATAATGGCCGCTCGGAAATTGAAGTGATTAAAGAATATGGCCCTCTGCCACTTATAGAATGTTATCCAGGACAGCTCAATCAGGTGTTTGTCAATCTACTTGGCAATGCGGTAGATGCTTTAGAAAGCCAGAAGCAGGAGGGCGGTCAGATTCGGATTCGCACGGAACTTTTGCCGGCGGACGATCGCGCCAGAGTGTTAATTTCCGATAACGGGCCGGGATTTAGTAAAGAAGTTGGCGATCGAATGTTTGACCCCTTTTTTACCACAAAACCTGTAGGTCAGGGTACAGGCTTGGGGCTCTCGATCAGTTACCAGATTATTGTTTTGAAACATCAGGGGTTGATTCGCCCTGTTGGTGTACCGGGAGAGGGAGCGGAGTTTTGCATTGAAATTCCCTTGAAGCAAAAAATTATGGCTGGTGGGATCTAAGCCAGCTTTTAAGCTGCGATCGCCCTCAAGAATTATCTGGCTATGAGGGGGAGAGGGGGAGAGGGGGAGATTGGGAG